>NZ_JBWMAU010000007.1:0-185872 GCF_056521445.1 Rhodoferax sp. LB1P47
ATACATGGCTTTCGATGCACCTCAACCACGCAACCCGCTAAATCCCTTCGCTTCGTCTTGATTTTTGTCGCTGGCACATTGGCCGCTTGGTCATCCGCAGAATTGTGCAAGTGGCTCAAATATGTAGTGAAGGCACATCCACCCAGCGCCGCTCTTTCCAGGATTGCAAGGCCGCTTCGACCAGTTGCACGCCCTTTGCGCCTTCGGGCAGGGTCCAGCGGTAGGGCGCGTCTTCCACCACATGGCGAATGAAGTGCTCCCACTGGATCTTGAAACCGTTATCAAAGACCTGGCTGTCGGGCACCTCGGCCCATTGCTCGAAGAACGGCATGGTCTGCTTCTCGTCCGGGTTCCACACCGGGCGTGGGGTGTTGACCCGGCTCTGGGCGCGGCAGCTGTCCAGGCCCGCCACCGCAGAGCCGTGTGTGCCGTCTACATGGAAGGTCACCAGATCGTCGCGGCGGACCCGGGTGGTCCAGCTGCTGTTGACCTGGGCAATCACCTTTTCGCCCTGGTGGCCCTTCAGCTCGAAGGTGGCGTAGGCCGCGTCGTCGGCGGTGCAGGCGTAGGGCTGGCCCGCCTCGTCCCAGCGCTGCGCAATGTGGGTAGCCCCCAGACAGGACACCGACTGCACCTCGCCAAACAGGTGGTCCAGCACATAGCGCCAATGGCACACCATGTCGAGGATGATGCCGCCGCCGTCCTCCGCACGGTAGTTCCAGCTGGGGCGCTGGATGGGCTGTAGATCGCCTTCGAACACCCAGTAGCCGAATTCGATGCGCACGCTCAGCATCTGGCCGAAGAAGCCGGCACGGCGCAGCATGTCGAGCTTGCGCAGGCCGGGCAGAAACAGCTTGTCTTGCACCGCACCGTGCTTCAGGCCGGATTGCTCGGCCAGGCGGGCGATCTCCACCGCCTCATTCAAGTTGGTGGCAATCGGCTTTTCGCAGTACACATGCTTGCCCGCGCGGATGGCCTTGGCCAGCAGGGTGGGCCGCATCTGGGTGGTGCCCGCGTCAAAGAACACGGTGTCGGCCGGGTTGGCCAAAGCGGCGTCCAGGTCTGTGCCCCAGCGCGCGATGTTGTGTGCTTGCGCCAGGGCCTGCATCTTCTCGGCGTTGCGGCCGATGAGGATGGGGTCAGGCATCACCTTGTCGCCATTGGAGAGGGTTACGCCGCCCTGCTTGCGGATGGCCACGATGGAACGGATCAGGTGCTGGTTCATGCCCATGCGCCCGGTAACGCCGTGCATGATGAGGCCGAGGGTGTGTGTCGTCATGGTGGTATGTAAATAAATGGAAAAATAACTACTCAGATCCCTCGTACTGCCAGAACGTGCGCCATCCAGAAACACCGCAGAACTGGCAATGCCCGGCTGCTGGTGTTGCCCCCTGCAAGGGGGTTGGCGAAAAGCGCTTGCGCTGTAGCCTGGGGGTATGCGTAGTTCATCAATGCCGGGCCAAGGTCAGGCCGCTCTCGGCAAAGCCGTGGCACTGGGCGGGGGGCAGGTGCACATGCACGGTGTCGCCGCGCTTGAAATGGCTTTGGCCCACCACCTGCACCACCAGCGACTGTTGCGCACCCAGGCTGCCGTAGAGCACGGTGTTGCCGCCCAGTTGCTCGGTCAGCACCACCTGCATGGGCAGGCCGTGGCTAGCCAGCTCCACGTGCTCGGGGCGGATGCCTATACAGACCGATGCGCCATCAACCATGCCATCCGCCCGTACCGGCAGGTGCACTGCCTCGCCGCCCAGTAGGCGCACATCCAGGCCGCTGGGGTTGCGGCCCACCACCGCGCCGTCTAAAAAATTCATCTTCGGGCTGCCGATGAAGCCCGCCACAAAGCGGTTCGCCGGGTGGTTGTACAGCTCCAGCGGCGAACCGGCCTGCTCGATCAGGCCGTCGTGCAGCACCACAATGCGGTCGGCCATCGTCATGGCCTCGACCTGGTCGTGGGTCACGTAGACCATCGTGGTGCCCAGGTCGGCATGCAGCTTGGACAGCTCGACCCGCATCTGCACCCGCAGCTCGGCATCCAGGTTGGACAGGGGTTCGTCAAACAAAAACAGCCGGGGTTCGCGCACGATGGCCCGGCCTATCGCCACCCGCTGGCGCTGGCCGCCGGACAGGGCTTTGGGCTTGCGTTGCAGGTAGCTGTCGATCTTCAGCATCTTGGCGGCGTGCTGCACGCGCTGGTCGATCACCTCCTTTTTCTCACCGGCGGTTTGCAGGCCAAAGGCCAGGTTGTCGTAGACGCTCATGTGCGGGTACAGCGCGTACGACTGGAACACCATAGCGATCTTGCGCTGGGCGGCGGGCACTTCGTTGACGCGCTCGCCGTCGATGCAAAACTCGCCGTCGGAGATTTCTTCCAGCCCGGCAATCATGCGCAGCAGGGTGGACTTGCCGCAGCCCGAGGGGCCGACGAAAACCACGAACTCGCCGTCGCGAATGTCCAGATCGACCCCGTGGATGATCTCCACGTTGCCATAGCGTTTTTTGATTCCGCGCAGTGTCAGTTCAGCCATGTTGCACCGTCTTGTTGAAGCTGCCACCCGTCGGTGCCCAGCAGTGGTATTTGGCGTGGCCCGGCGGAATCGGCAGGCGGACCTGCATACCGGTTTCCGCAGAATGGTAGATGGCGGTGATCAGCTCCAGCGACTGGCGCGCGTCGTGCAACGTCACCGGGGTGGGCGCGCCCGCAGTCACGGTGGCATGGACCAGTGCAAACTCGCCCTCAAAGGATTCCGGCCCGGGCACAAAATCGGCCAGTGCAGCGGTGATGGCGGCTTGGATTTCCGGTGTTTTTCCCTGGAAGTGCCAGGGGTCCTTGCCGGGCCGGTAGGGGTCGGCGCTGCGGCTCTCCACCGTCAGGTCGGAGAACATGAAGCGCAGCCGCGACAGCTCTTCGGCCGCGCCCAGGGTGACGCCCAGCGTGGCAACGGAGCCGTTTTCCATGCCGATGGTGATGGCGGCGCAGTCTTCCACCTCGATGGGGTTGACGCGGGTGGCCAGATGGGCAAACACGGTTTTCACCGGGCCATTGATGTACGACAGCATGTCGTGCGCATGCAGGGCCTGGGTCAGGCAGCAGCCGCCCATCTCAGTGGCCCATTTGCCACGCCACTGCACCGCGTAGTAATCCGCATCGCGCCGCCACGCGGTCTCAATAGTGGTTAAAAACGGCGTGTGCGCAAAGCCCTTGGTTTGCAGGTGCTTGAGCTTTTGCAGCCCGTGGCCAAAGCGGTACTGAAAGATAGGAAACAGCGTGCCCTTGGCCGTTTTTTGGGCCTCGGTAATCGCATCGACCTCGGCCAGCGAGCCCACCAGTGGCTTCTCGCACACCACGTGCAGACCGGCGGCCAGCGCTTGCGTGATCAAGGCGCAGTGGGTATTGGGTGGTGTGCAGATATCCACCATGTCCACCCGGCCACTGGCCAGCAGCGCGCTGAAGTCGGTGGTGTGCCAGGGCACGCCGAACTCGGCAGCAGCAGCGCTGGCCTTGGCCGCATCCAGGTCGCACACGGCGGCGATGTCGTACAAATCGGGGAGCGCGGCATAGGCTTGCAGATGGCCCTTGCCCACGCCCAGACCGACCACGGCTACGCGTAATTTTTGTTCCATTACGCAACTCCCCCAACCCGTATCGCCAGGGCTTCGGCTTGTAATGCCAGCTCGGTCGCCAGGAAGCAATGGGCCTGCGACATGGCCGTTTCAGTGCGGTTCAGAATGTCTTGGACCAGGCGCGGGCCATAGGGCAGCGCCTCGACCCGGCAGTCCATGTACTGCGTGCTTTGGCCGTCCACCAGAAACAGGTGGTCGCCCCCCGGGCGCCCGGCAATGTCTACGTATTTGCGCAGCTCGATAGTGCCCTCGGTCCCCAAAATCGTCAGGCGGCCATCGCCCCACACGCCCAAGCCCTTGGGAGTAAACCAATCGACGCGGATAAAACCGGTACCGCCGTTGCCACGCAGCAGTACTTCGCCAAAGTCCTCCAGCTCGGGGGTTTCGGGGTTGCCAAAATTGCCGATGTGCGAAGCCACCACTTCGGCCCGGGTGGAGCCGGTGAAGTGCAAAAACTGGTCGCACTGGTGGGCGGCGATGTCGCACAGAATGCCGCCGTAGCGCTTGCGCTCAAAGAACCAGTCGGGGCGCGGGTTGTTGCGCAGCGCGTGCGGGCCCAGGCCCACGGTTTGCACCACCCGGCCAATCGCCCCGGCGGCCACCAGCTGGCTGGCTTTTTCGGTGGCGCGGTTCTCGAAGCGCTCTGAAAAACACACCGAAAAAATCCGCCCGGTTTCTGCCTGTACCTGGCGCACGGCGGCCAATTCATCCAGGCTGATGACACCGGGTTTATCAACCATCACATCTTTGCCGTGGCGCATCACGGCGATGGCGGTGGCGGCCCGCACATCGGGAATGGTGGCGCTGACCACCAGCTGGATGCTGGGGTCTTCCAAAATCTCGCGCAGGTCTGCCACGCGGCGGGCCTGCGGAAAAGCCTTGGCGTAGTCGGCGGCCAGGTCGTCTTCGACGGCGTGGAAGCTGACCAGCGTGGCCCCGGCGTCCAGCATGGCGCGGGTCTGGCCGTAGATGTGGCTGTGGTTCAGGCCGATGGCCGAGAACCGGATCAAAGCAGAGGTCATCGTTTCATTCCAGATTGGGCAACGCCTTCAATAATCAGGCGCTGAAAGCACAGAAAAAATAGAAAGATCGGCAGGATGGCCAACACCGACATGGCAAACAGCTGGCCCCAGGCCGATTGCCCGGTAGAGTCCACAAACGAGCGCAGCGCCAGCGGTACGGTGTAGTTGCTGGCCTCGTTGAGGTACACCAGCGGGCCCAGAAAATCGTTCCAGGTCCACAGGAACGAGAAGATGGCGGTAGTGGCCAGCACGGGGGTAGACAGCGGCAAAATAATCTTCCAGTAAATGCGCCAGGGGCCGCAGCCATCGAGCACGGCCGCCTCGTCCAGCTCGCGCGGAATACTGCGAAAGAACTGCACCATCAAAAAGATAAAGAACGCATCTGCCGCCAAAAACTTGGGCACCACCAGGGGCAAGAAACTGTCGATCCAGCCCAGTTTTAAGAACAGCACGTACTGCGGAATCAGCGTCACGTGGTAGGGCAGCATCAAGGTGCCCAGCATCACCACAAACCAAATGCGTCGCCCCCTAAACTCCAGCCGCGCAAACGCATAGGCGGTGACCGAGCAGGACAAGGTGTTGCCAACCACCACCAGCACGGCCACCAGCAGCGAGTTCTTGAAGAACACGGTGAAGCTCTCTTGGAGCGCCGTCCAACCTTGCACGTAGTTGCCGAAGTCCAACGCATGCGGCCAGATCGACAGGTCGGTGAAGATGATGGCCTCGGGCTTGAACGACGAGGCCACCATCCACAGCAGCGGGTACAGCATCAAAAACGTCACCGCCACCAGCACGCCGTGGCGGAGCAAGCCACCGGCCAGCCAGCGCAATACAGATTTTTTAGCGCGGATCGTCTTCATAGTAGACCCAGTATTTGGAGGTCAAAAAACTGATGCCGGTGAAGGCCCCGATGATCAGCAGCAGCACCCAGGCCAGCGCCGAGGCATAGCCCATGCGGAAGTAGGAAAAGGCTTCCTGGTACAGGTACAGGGTGTAGAACAGCGTGGAATCAATCGGCCCGCCCGTGCCGCCCGACACCACATAGGCCGGAGTGAAGGCCTTGAAGCCCTCAATGATCTGCAACACCATGTTGAAAAAAATCACCGGGGCCAACAGCGGCAAAGTGATCTTGCGGAACTTGCGCCAAGTGCCCGCGCCGTCCATAGCGGCGGCCTCGTACAGGTCTTGCGGAATCTGCCGCAGTCCGGCCAAAAAGATGATCATGGGCGAACCAAACTGCCACACGGCCAGCAGCACCAGGGTGTACAGGGCGGTGTCGGGGTTGGCGATCCAGCTCGGGCCTTTGTAGTTGAAGGCCCACAGCAAAATCTGGTTCAGCGTGCCATTGCCTTCAAACAGCTGCCGCCACAGCACCGCAATGGCCACCGAGCCGCCCAGCAGCGACGGAATGTAGAACAGTGCCCGGTACAGCGCGCCGCCGCGTATCGCCTTGTCCAGCACCACCGCCACCAGCAGCGCAAAGGCCAGCTTCAGCGGCACTTCCATCAGCATGTAGTTAAAGGTGACCTTCAAAGACTGCCAGAAGCGCGCATCGGCGGTGAACATGCGCACATAGTTGTCTGCGCCCACCCACACCGCCGGGCGCAGCAGATCGAACTTGGTGAACGACAGGTACAGCGAAGCCAGCACCGGCCCGAGCGAGAAGCACAAGAAGCCAAGCAACCAAGGCAGCAGGAAGGCATAGCCCACCCAATCCCTGCGCCAGGCAGCACGCGACTGCCCTCGCCGCGCACGGGAGGTTTTTTCATCAACAGTGGACACGGTAGTTTGCCTTCCGGGCTAAGAACAACGAGCGGCAGTGCTGGGCACTGGGAAGGCGATCAAGCCCTGGCGAGAATGCCTTCCACCTCGGTGTGGAACTGCTGCGCACCATCTTTGATGCTGGTGCGGCCAAAGGCCACCGCATCGGCCACCCGGCGCAGCAGGTTCTCAGCCTCGCCCGCGCCCTTGGGTGGGGGTGGCGGCAGCACTACGGCCACCTTGGTGACGGCGGCCACATAGTCCAGTTGCATCTTGCCCAAGGGATCCAGATCGGGGGCCAACACCGCCCGCGCGGCGGCAGAGCACGGCACACCACGCTCAATGCCCAGAATCTTCACGCCCTCGGGGTCGTTGACCATGAACTGGATGATCTTGGCCGCCTCTTCCGGCGCTTTGCAGCGGGCCGACACGCTCATCATTTGCGAGGGCTTGATGTAGTGGCCGGAGGTGCCGGTCTTGGCACGCGGAAACACGCTGATGGCCAGCTTGTTCTTGTTGATGCCCTGGAAGGCCACGATCTGGTTGGAGTTGACAAAGCTCATGGCCGCCAGGCCACGGGTGATTTCATACTCTTCGACCTTGCCGTTGTTGGTGGCCCCCACATCGGCCGGCGGAATGGCGCCGGCCTTGCGCAGCTTGTCCCACAGGTCGAACCAGGCAGCCACATCGTCACGGGTAAAGGCGACTTTGCCGTCGGCGGTGTAGAGCATCTTGCCGCGCTGGTTGAGCCACTGCTCAAAGCCCTGCTCCCAGCGGCTGTTGTCGCTGGCACCCCAGTATTTGCCAGGGTTGATCTTGGAAATGTCAGTGGCGATCTTGGCGAAATCGTCCCAGGTCCAATTCATGTCGATGGACTTGATGCCTACTTTCTCCAGCATGCTGGTGTCGTACACCATCGCTTTAGAGTTGGAGCCGAGGTTCACACCGTAGAGCTTGCCGTCCACCTTGCCGCCGTCTTTTTCTTGCGGGCTGAAGTCGGCCAGGGGCAGCAGTTTATCGAGCGGCAACAGGGTTTCGCGGCGGGCGTATTCAAACAGGTAGCGGTAGTCCATCTGGATCAGATCCGGCGCATTGCCGCCCGCCGTCTGGGTGCCCAGTTTGGTCCAGTAGTCCCCCCAACCCAGCGACTCGGCGGCAATCACGGTGCCGGTTTTTTTGCTGTACGCATCCAGCAGCGCCTTGGTGCGCTTGTCGCGGTCGGGGTTACCCCACCAAAAGCAGCGCAAGCGCGTGGCCGACTGGGCCTGTGCCAGCCAGGGGCTGAGGCCGAATGCGGCCGTGGTGGCCGCTGCGCTGCTGCCGAATTGACGGCGGGTCAAGAGTGTCATAACCGCTGGCTCCTTAGTACGGGAAAGGCGTAAACAATTAACTCAATGGTGAATTATGAAATCGCACATTCCGCCTGTATATGGGCCCAATGCATCAATCTCTCAGGACATACCCTAGGACCACATCACAGATGTGCGACAGCCGTTCGCTGTGCGCCTTGGCCACCATCAGGTCGCGCCCAAAGATGGCCGACAGGGTGTGGTGGTTAGACAGGTAAAAGTACGACAGGCTAGCGATCGAAATGTAGAGCTGCACCGGGTCGATACCGCCGCGAAACACCCCGTCGGCCCGGCCCCGCTCCAGAATCTCGCCCAGCGTCTGGATGAGCGGCGAATTCATCTCGCGGATGCGGGTCGACTGGCCCAGATGCTGCGCCTGGTGCAGGTTCTCGCTATTGAGCAAAGCAATGAATTCCGGGTGGGAAATGTAGTATTCCCAGGTGAATTCGGTCAGCCGCCGGATGGCCTTGGCGGGCTCCAGATCGGCCAGATGCAGGGCCCGCTCGGCATCGCGGATATCGGCATAGGTGCGCTCCAGCACCGCCAGAAACAGGCCATCTTTGCTGGTGAAGTAGTAGTAGATCAGGCGCTTGTTGAGCTGGGCGTTTTCAGCAATCCGGTCCACCCGCGCACCGGCCAGCCCATAGCGGGAAAACTCATCGCGGGCCGCCGCCAGGATGGCCAATTGGGAACGGTCGGCATCACGGGAACGGGGCTCTGGCGCGGAGGTGATAGAGGTAGTCATAAGGTCTGCACAGCGATGAAAAAATTGCGTATCTGCCGGGGGCACAGCACCAGAATAGCCGCACCACCGGATTTTATTCACCAATTAGTGAAATAAAGCTATGATTTCCACCTGACCCGCCGCCCTGGGGTGCCCTGCACCGACAGGTTTACCCACCCGCTGCATGTCCCCATTTGCGGCCACATTCTTTAGCACTATGGTCAAAAAACGCCATGCGTTCGTCGGCACCGGCGGACGCGCTCTGAGCTTCATCGAACCGCTGGTCACGGCCTATGCCGAGCACAACGAACTGGTGGGCATTTGCGATCTCAGTCCGGCCCGCATGGCCTACTACAACGGCTTGCTGGCCGGTGAGATCGGCTACCACGCCGTACCCGCCTACACCGCCGACCGCTTCGACGACATGCTGCGCGAGCAAAAGCCGGATGAGGTGTTTGTCTGCACCCAGGACTCGGCCCACCACGACTACATCGTGCGGGCCTTGCGGGCCGGCTGCGACGTGGTCACCGAAAAACCCATGACCACCGATGCCGCCAAGTGCCAAGCCATTCTGGAAGCCGTGCAGGCCAGCGGGCGGCGGGTGCGGGTGGCCTTCAACTACCGTTGGGCCCCGTTCCGCACCAAGGTCAAGGAGCTGATTGCCAACGGCGTGGTCGGCAAGGTCCATTCAGTGAACCTGGAGTACCTGCTGGACACCAACCACGGGGCCGATTACTTCCGGCGCTGGCATGCGCAGATCGAGAATTCCGGCAGCTTGCTGGTGCACAAAAGCACGCACCATTTCGACCTGGTGAACTGGTGGCTGGACGCCATTCCGCAGCAGGTGTTTGCCTATGGCGACCTGGTGTTTTATGGCAAGCAAAATGCCATCAATCGGGGCGACGAAAAGCTTACCCGCTATGCCCGCTACACCGGCGTGCCCGAGGCCCAGGACGACCCGTTCTGCCTGGACCTGAACGAGAGCGCCTCATTCCGTGGCCTGTACCTGGCGGGCGAGGCGGATTCTGGCTATCTGCGCGACCAAAACGTGTTCCGCGACGGCATCACCATCCCCGACCAGATGTCGCTCAACGTGCGCTACCGCACCGGCCAGGTGCTCACCTACTCACTCGTCTGCTACAGCCCGCGCGAGGGTATGCGCGTGACCTTCAATGGCGACCGGGGCCGCATCGAATACTTTGAATTCATCGGCACCCACATGAACCGCGCCGTGAGCCCGAAGCACTGGCAGATCGAAGAGAAACCCGGCGCAGAAGCCGAGGGCGAATGGATACGCGTGTTTCCCCACTTCCAGAGCAGCTACACCGTGTCCATGCCAGAAATCCGCGCAGCCCACGGCGGTGCCGATGCGATCCTGAACGCCCATTTCTACGGCCCGCCGCAAGCGCCCGATGCCTGGGGCCGCACCGCCGGACACGAGCAGGGTGCCGCGTCCATTGCCGTGGGCATTGCCGCCGTGCAGTCCATGCACACCAATCTGCCGGTGAATATCAATGACGTAGTGGCGCTGCCGCCCGAGGCAAAGCGTCTGTCCGAACTTATATAGCCAAATAGGCCTCCAGCGCATATAGAAAAAGCGCTGGCAGCTATATTTTAAATAGCTAGCAGCGCTTTTTAGCAGCCTTCAAGAGGACCGTTACCAGCCCTCTATCCGCAGATACTTATGCCGAAGTGGTGTCTTTCACCGTGTCGGCCAGGTCGGTGTAGTCCTTGACCTGGTCAAAGTTCAGGTACTGGTAGATCTTGGCGCTGTCTTTGGTCAATACGCCCATGTCGGCCATGTACTCGGCCTTGGTGGGGATGCGGCCCAGCTTGGAGCAGATAGCGGCCAGCTCGGCCGAACCCAGGTACACATTGCTGTTCTTTCCCAGGCGGTTGGGGAAGTTGCGGGTGGAGGTAGAGAACACGGTCGCGCCCTCTTTCACCTGCGCCTGGTTGCCCATGCACAGGCTGCAACCGGGCATTTCCATGCGCGCACCGGCACTGCCCAGCACGCCGTAATGGCCTTCTTCGCTCAGCTGCTTGGCATCCATCTTGGTGGGCGGGGCCATCCACAGCTTGACGGGGATGTCGCGCTTGTTTTCCAGCAGCTTGGAGGCGGCACGGAAGTGACCGATGTTGGTCATGCAGGAGCCGATGAAGACTTCGTCGATCTTGCTACCTTCGACTTCGGCCAGGGTCTTCACGTCGTCCGGGTCGTTCGGGCAGGCGACGATAGGCTCGTGGATGTCGGCCAGGTCGATTTCGATGACGGCAGCGTAGTCGGCATCGGCATCGCCGTGCATCAGTTCGGGGTTGACCAGCCAGGCTTCCATCGCCTTGATGCGGCGGTTGATGGTGCGCACATCGGAGTACCCGGTGGCAATCATCCACTTCAGCATGGTGATGTTGCTGGTGATGTACTCAATGATCGGCTCTTTGTTCAAGTGCACGGTGCAGCCGCCCGCAGAACGCTCGGCAGACGCATCGCTGAGCTCAAACGCTTGCTCGACCTTCAGGTTGGGCAAGCCTTCGATTTCCAGAATACGGCCAGAGAAGATGTTGATCTTGCCTTGCTTGGCCACGGTCAACAAACCGGCCTTGATGGCGTACAGCGGAATCGCGTTCACCAGATCGCGCAGGGTGATGCCGGGCTGCATTTCTCCCTTGAAGCGCACCAACACGCTCTCGGGCATGTCCAAAGGCATCACGCCGGTGGCTGCACCAAAAGCTACCAAGCCGGAACCGGCGGGGAAGCTGATGCCGATGGGGAAACGGGTGTGGCTGTCACCGCCGGTGCCGACGGTGTCGGGCAGCAGCATACGGTTCAACCAGCTGTGGATGATGCCGTCACCGGGGCGCAGGGGCACGCCGCCACGGGTGCTCATGAAGTCGGGCAACTCGTGGTGCATCTTCACGTCCACCGGCTTGGGGTAAGCAGCGGTGTGGCAGAAGGATTGCATCACCAGATCGGCGCTGAAGCCCAGGCAGGCCAGGTCTTTCAGCTCGTCGCGGGTCATGGGGCCGGTGGTGTCTTGCGAGCCGACCGAGGTCATCTTGGGTTCGCAGTAGGTGCCGGGGCGCACGCCTTGGCCCGCAGGCAAACCGCAGGCGCGGCCGACCATCTTTTGCGCCAGGGTGAAGCCCTTCTTCGTGTCCACCGGGTTTTGCGGCAGGCGGAACAGGGTGCTGACGGGCAGGCCCAGCGCTTCACGGGCCTTGGTGGTCAGGCCACGGCCAATGATCAACGGGATGCGGCCACCGGCACGCACTTCGTCAAACAGCACCTCGCTCTTTAGCGTGAATTCGGCAATCACTTGGCCGTCTTTCAGGGCCTTGCCTTCGTAGGGGCGCAGCTCGACCACGTCGCCCATAGCCATCTGGCTCACGTCCAACTCGATCGGCAGCGCGCCGGAGTCTTCCATGGTGTTGTAGAAAATCGGGGCAATCTTGTTACCCAGGCAAACGCCGCCAAAGCGCTTGTTCGGCACGAAGGGGATGTCTTCGCCGGTGAACCACAGCACCGAGTTGGTGGCCGACTTGCGGCTGGAGCCAGTGCCGACCACATCGCCCGCATAGGCCACCAGATGGCCGCGTGCGCGCAGGTCTTCAATGAACTTGACCGGGCCGCGCTTGCCGTCTTCTTCAGGAACGATGCCGGGGCGGGCATTCTTGTGCATGGCCAAGGCGTGCATCGGAATGTCGGGGCGGCTGAATGCATCCGGGGCGGGCGACAGGTCGTCGGTGTTGATTTCACCGGCCACCTTGAAGATGCTGACGGTGATGCTCTCGGGCACGGCGGGGCGGCTGGTGAACCATTCGGCATCGGCCCAGCTTTGCAGCACAGCCTTGGCGTAGGTGTTGCCCTTTTCGGCTTTCTCTTGCACGTCGTGGAACTGGTCAAACATCAGCAGGGTTTTCTTCAAACCAGCGGCTGCGGCCTCGGCCACGGTGGCGGATGCGTCGTCCAGCAGGTCGATCATCGGGCTGATGTTGTAGCCGCCCAGCATGGTGCCCAGCAATTCGGCTGCTTTTTCACGCGACAACAGAGGGCATTTTTCGGTGCCGTGGGCCACGGCGGCCAGGTAGCTGGCCTTGACCTTGGCGGCATCGTCCACACCGGCGGGGATGCGGTACGTAATCAGGTTCAGCAGGTTGGCCTCTTCGCCTGCGGGCGGGTTTTTCAGCAGCTCGATCAGCTCAGCTGTCTGCTTGGCAGACAGGGGCAACGGGGGGATGCCGAGGGCGGCGCGCTCAGACACATGGGCGGCATAGGCTTGCAACATGGTTTTCTCCTGGTTCAAATAATCGTGGGGGGACGGGGGTTCGACAAATTTTATTTTTTAGCCACTTCGGCGGGCGCGGCAAACATGCTGGGTGCCGGGCTGGTCTTTAGCGTTTCATCTATGGCCAGCTGTGCCGGGCTTTGGCAGCCGTCGGCCAGGCGCTGGCCCAGTTTTTGGTTCATCAGCATGGATTTATTACCCAACTGCAACCACACGGCACCGGCCTTTTGGTCTTCCAGGCGGATGGCACCGGTGCTGGTGGACACCGGGAACATGCGGTATTTGAGATTTTTAACCTGCACATTGAAGTAACCGGGGTATTTGGCATCGGCCACCAAGGTAACGCTGGTACCCAGCTCGCACGGTACGGTGCCGACTTGCACGCGCTCGGCAATCTCCATCTCGGCGGGGGTCAGGGCAGCCTCGGCGGCCTCGATACCGGCAGCTACGTTTTTGGCGGCCGACTTGAGCTGGATGCGGCTGCTGGTGGGTTTGGGGGCGACTTTGGCGCTGGCTTTCAGCGGTTTTTTAGGCGCTTCTTGGGCCAACACCAACGCGGGAACCAAGGCCAACAAGGCGATAGAGAAGGTTAGTTTCATACAGTCTCAAGAGTGGGGATAGCCGCAGGCGGCTTGAAATACACCGCCATCTCAGGCGGCAGGGCACGCCCGGTTTGGTGGGCACGTTCCAGCACCTGCCAAAAGTAGCGGTAACTGGCCCGGTCATGCAGCTGACCGGCAAAAGAAATCGGAGCCCACTGGGCGGCCACGGCGGCAGCGATGATCTGGGCGGCCGCCTCAATTTCGGCCTCGCCCGGCGCAAACGCGGCCACGATGGGCCGGATCTGGCTCGGGTGGATGCTCCACATGCGGGTGAAACCCAAGGTGCGGGCGGCGCGCTCGGCAGCCGCTTGCAAGGCTTGGGTATCGGCAAATTCGGTGACGACGCAGTGCGATGGCACCTTGCCATGCGCGTGGCAGGCCGAGGCGATCTCCAGCTTGGCGCGCACCACCAGCGGGTGGGTGAACTGGCCCGAAGCGCCCATCGCATCGGCCGGAATGGCCCCGCCGTGGCTGGACACAAAATCCATCAGTCCAAAGCTCAGGGACTGCACGCGCGGCTGGGCGGCGATCTCGAACGCGCGCTGCACTGCGGCAGGCGATTCAATCAAAACATGTAGCGGCAGATGCAGGCAGGATATACGCTGAAGGGCTTTTTCGACCTGAATTACGTCGCGCACCGACTCGATCTTGGGCACCATGATGTGGGTCAAGCGGTGGCCCGCCTGGGCCGCAATGACGGCGATGTCATGCTCAAAAGCCGGGTGGTCTACCGCGTGGACCCGCACCGCCACGCGGGCCTCGGGGGCAGCGGCCAACGCCAGTGCCACCACCATCGCGGCATGCTCGGCCTCGCCGCCCACGGGTGCACCATCTTCACAGTCCAGGGTCACGTCAAACACGCAGGCCCCGAACTCCTCGGTCATTTCGGCCTGCAATTGCAGGCTTTTGCGCATCCGCGCTTCCACGCCGCTGTAGTGGTCGCAGACTGGCAGGAAAACCTGCGCAGCCTGGGCACCCAGCAGAACATGGCGGGGATGCTGCATGGCCAATTAGAGCAAGTGGGCGACGCCAGCTTGCTCGTCTTGCAGTTCTTTCAGGGTGATGTTGATGCGCTCCTGGCTGAATGCATCCACTTCCAAGCCTTCGACAACCTTGTATTCGCCGCCTTCGCAGGTCACGGCAAAGCCGAACATGGTGTCAGCCGGAATGCCGTATTGGCCGTCCGATGGGATGCCCATCGTGACCCACTTGCCGTTGGTGCCCAGGGCCCAATCGCGCATGTGGTCAATGGCAGCGTTGGCAGCCGAAGCAGCCGACGACACGCCGCGTGCAGCAATGATGGCCGCACCGCGCTTGCCCACAGTGGGCAAGAACGTGTTGGCGTTCCATTCCTGGTCGTTGATCATGGTCTTTACGCTGTCGCCATTGATGGTGGCGAAACGGTAGTCGGCATACATCGTAGGCGAGTGGTTGCCCCAGACGGTGAGCTTTTCGATGTCGGCCACGGCCTTGCCGGTTTTGGCGGCGATCTGGCTCAGGGCACGGTTGTGGTCCAGGCGCAGCATGGCGGTGAAGTTCTTGCGTGGCAGGTCGGGCGCGCTCTTCATGGCGATGTAGGCATTGGTGTTGGCGGGGTTGCCGACCACCAGCACCTTGACGTTGCGGCTGGCCACAGCGTTCAGGGCCTTGCCTTGGGCGGTGAAGATTTCAGCATTCACGGCCAGCAGCTCGGCGCGTTCCATGCCGGGGCCACGGGGGCGCGAACCGATCAGCAGCGCGTAGTCCACGTCTTTGAAAGCAGTCATCGGGTCGCCGTGGGCTTCCATACCCACCAGCAACGGGAAAGCGCAGTCTTGCAATTCCATCATCACGCCTTGCAGCGCTTGCTGGGGCTTTTCCATCGGAACTTCGAGCAATTGCAGGATGACCGGCTGGTCTTTGCCCAACATTTCGCCGGAGGCGATGCGGAACAGAATGGCGTAACCAATTTGACCAGCGGCGCCGGTAACAGCAACGCGAACAGGCTTCTTGCTCATGGGGAAAACTCCAGAAAGTTATAAAAAAGGAGGATGGCATGTGCCAAGCCAACGCCTGGGCACTGGAAATCAGCGTCGGAGTTTACTCTCGAAAACCCGCATGCGCCAATTTGTCTTATGTCTTATATAAGATATGATCCGACAGGTTTCAAGATGTAGTTTTTACGCCATTCATCACGTTTTTCATGGCCCACACAGCCCCTACCACTGCTGATTCTCTCCACGCAGGCTCCGAGTCCGGTGCGGCTACCGCATCCACGACTCCGGCGTTCAGCCCGCTGTACCAGCAGATCAAGGGGTTGATTTTGCAAAGCTTGCAATCAGGCGAATGGAAGCCCAGTGAATCCATTCCCAGCGAAATGGATTTAGCCGTGCGCTACCGCGTCAGCCAGGGCACGGTGCGCAAAGCGATTGACGCGTTGGCTGCCGACAACCTGCTGGTACGCCGCCAAGGCAAGGGCACCTTTGTGGCCACCCACGCCGCCCAGCACGTGCCCTACCGCTTTCTGAAACTCAAACCCGACGCGGGTAGCCCGACCAGCGAAGGGCCCGCCCAACGCGACATCATCGACTGCAAACGCCAACGCGCCAGCACCGATGTAGCCAAAGCCTTGGGCCTGCGGGCGGGCGATGCGGTGCTGCAAGTACGCCGGGTGCTGGCGTTCCCCGTCAATGGCATCTTCATCCCCACCATTTTGGAAGACCTGTGGTTGCCCGGTGGTCCCTTCAAGGGCCTGACAGCCGAGCGGCTGGCGGGCTACCAAGGGGCGATGTACGCCCTGTTTGAAACCGAATTCAATGTGCACATGGTTCGGGCCGCAGAAAAAATCCGCGCCGTCCATCCCGATGCCGAACAAGCCCACCTCCTGAAGGTCGCCGCCACTGCCCCACTGCTCAGCGTGGAACGCGTGGCCTACACCTACAACGACGTTCCCATGGAACTGCGGCGCGGCCTATACACCACCCTCACCCACCATTACCACAACGAATTAAGTTGAACCAGAGTCGGGGCCAATTTGGGTGTGACTTTCCCCCTCATGCTGCATTGCAATAGAATTTTGCAAGCAGAATTCTCAATAATTACAACGCAGTTACAAACCACGAAAGCGAACCCATGACAGAGATTGCCTCCACCTCCCGCCCGAAGCGGCCCGAATTTCGCAACATCAATGCGCTTACCGACCTACCCACCTACCGCATGGCCCCAGCGGCCTGGGTATCCATCCTGCACCGGATCAGCGGCTTCATCATGTTCTTGCTGATGCCCTTCATCATCTGGATGTTTGACACCTCGGTGTCCAGCGAAATCTCGTTTGCCAAATTCAAAGCTGTGTTCAACATAGGTGCCGGTTATGTGCCGGGCTTTTTCTTCAAACTGGTGGCTTTGGCGCTGATCTGGGCGTATTTGCACCACTTCATCGCCGGTATCCGCCACTTGTGGATGGATACCAGCCACGACGCTGTGACCAAAGAATTCGGCGCATCGTCGGCCAAATTCACCCTGGCACTCAGCATTGGTCTGACCGTTGTGCTGGCAGCCAAGCTGTTCGGCCTGTACTAATTTCTCCCGGAGCACTTTCAACATGTCGGTAAATTACGGATCCAAACGCGTCGTCACGGGCGCACATTACGGCTTGCGCGACTGGTTGGCGCAACGCGTCACCGCAGGCATCATGGCCTTGTTCACCGTGGTGGTGCTGGCGCAACTGCTGCTCAACAAAGGCCCTATCGGTTACGACCTGTGGGCCGGCATCTTCGCTGCACAGTGGATGAAGATCGTCACCTTCTCGGTCATCATCGCCCTGCTGTACCACGTCTGGGTGGGCATGCGCGACATCTGGATGGACTATGTCACCTCGATGGTCTGGCTGCGTTTGCTACTGCAAATTTTCACGATGGTCTGGCTGGTCGGCTGCGCAGGCTGGGCCATCCAGGTCCTCTGGCGCGTCTAAAGAACATTCGACAGAAGCAAACTAAAAATGACTTACACCAAAGCCCACATTTCCAAACGTAAATTTGATGTCGTGATCGTCGGAGCCGGAGGCTCGGGCATGCGCGCTGCACTCGAATTGTCCCAAGCCGGCCTGAACGTGGCCTCGCTGTCCAAAGTGTTCCCCACCCGCAGCCACACCGTGGCAGCCCAGGGCGGCGTGAGTGCATCTTTGGGCAATATGTCCGAAGACAACTGGCACTACCACTTCTACGACACCATCAAGGGCTCCGACTGGCTCGGCGACCAAGATGCCATCGAGTTCATGTGCCGCGAAGCCCCCAAGGTGGTCTACGAGCTGGAACACTTCGGCATGCCGTTTGACCGCAACCCCGACGGCACGATTTACCAGCGCCCCTTTGGCGGCCACACCGCGAACTACGGCGAAAAGCCGGTGCAACGCGCCTGCGCCGCAGCCGACCGTACCGGCCACGCCATGCTGCACACCCTGTACCAGCAAAACGTCAAGGCCAAGACCAACTTCTTCGTCGAGTGGATGGCTTTGGACCTGATCCGCGACGAAGCAGGCGATGTCGTCGGCGTGACCGCGCTAGAGATGGAAACCGGCGACCTGCACATCCTGCAAGCCAAGACCGTGCTACTGGCCACTGGCGGCGCAGGCCGTATTTTTGACGCATCCACCAACGCCTACATCAATACCGGCGACGGCCTGGGCATGGCGGCACGTGCCGGCATTGCGCTGCAAGACATGGAGTTCTGGCAATTCCACCCCACCGGCGTGGCCGGTGCAGGCGTGCTGCTGACCGAAGGCTGCCGAGGCGAAGGCGCGATTTTGCTCAACAGCAATGGCGAGCGCTTCATGGAGCGCTATGCGCCCACCATGAAAGACTTGGCCCCGCGCGACTTCGTGTCCCGCTGCATGGACCAAGAAATCAAGGAAGGCCGTGGCTGCGGTCCCAACAAGGACTACATCTTGCTCAAGCTGGACCATCTGGGCGCGGACACCATCCACAAACGCCTGCCTTCGGTGTTTGAAATTGGCGTCAACTTCGCCAACGTGGACATCACCAAAGAGCCCATCCCCGTGGTGCCCACCATCCATTACCAAATGGGCGGCGTACCCACCAACATCAGCGGCCAGGTAATTGAGCAAAAAGACGGCGTAAACAACTCCGTCGTCAACGGCCTGTACGCGGTGGGCGAATGCGCTTGCGTCAGCGTGCACGGTGCCAACCGTCTGGGCACCAACTCGTTGCTGGATTTGCTGGTGTTTGGCAAGGCCGCAGGCCGCCACATCGTCGAATTCAACCAGAAGAACAAAGAGCACAAGCCCCTGCCCGCCGATGCCGCCGACCGCACGCTGGAGCGACTGAACCGGCTGGAGTCCTCGACCGAGGGCAACTACTCGCAAGAGATCGCGGGCGAAATCCGCACCGCAATGCAGTTGCACGCAGGCGTGTTCCGCACCCAGGTCAGCATGGACGAAGGCGTGCAAAAGATCGCTGCCATCCGCCAGCTCGTGGCCGGCATCACCCTGAAAGACAAGTCCAAAATCTTCAACACCGCCCGGATCGAAGCGCTGGAAGTGGACAACCTGATCGAAGTCGCCCAGGCCACCATCGTCTCGGCTGCTGCACGCCGCGAATGCCGTGGTGCACACACCGTGTACGACTACGAGCACCCCGCCGACCACGACCAGTTCCCCCTGGGCCGTAACGACAAGGAGTGGATGAAACACACCCTGTGGTACAGCGTCGACAACCGCCTGAGCTACAAACCCGTCAACCTCAAGCCCCTGACGGTCGACAGCATCCCACCCAAAGTGCGTACGTTCTAAGCACGATTAGGAATAAAAAATGACCACCCGCACTTTCAAAATTTACCGCTACGACCCGGACACCGATGCCAAGCCGTACATGCAAACCATCGAGATTGAGCTCGACGGCCAAGAGCGCATGCTGCTGGACGCGCTGATCAAGCTCAAGCAACAAGACCCCACCCTGTCGTTCCGCCGCTCCTGCCGCGAAGGTGTGTGCGGCTCGGACGCCATGAACATCAACGGCAAAAATGGCCTGGCCTGCCTGACCAATATGCTCACGCTCAAGGGCGACATCGTCCTCAAGCCGCTGCCCGGCCTGCCGGTGATCCGCGACCTGATCGTGGACATGACCGACTTCTTCAAGCAGTACAACTCGATCAAGCCGTATTTGGTCAACGAGAGCCTGCCACCCGAGCGCGAACGCCTGCAAAGCCCGGAAGAGCGCGATGAGCTGAATGGCCTGTACGAGTGCATCTTGTGCGCCAGCTGCTCCACCAGCTGCCCCAGCTTCTGGTGGAACCCGGACAAGTTCGTCGGCCCCGCAGGTTTGCTGCAAGCCTACCGCTTCATCGCCGACAGCCGCGACGACAGCACCGCCGCCCGCCTGGACAACCTGGAAGACCCGTACCGCCTGTTCCGCTGCCACACCATCATGAACTGCGTAGACGTGTGCCCCAAGGGTCTCAACCCCACCAAGGCCATCGGCAAGATCAAAGAGCTGATGGTGCGTCGCGCCATCTAAGGACGGTTCGTGCAATCGCTAACCTCCTCCTCCGCCCCCGCAGGCTCTGACCTGCTGGATGAACGCGCCCTGAGCAAGCTGCGCTGGCGTTGCCGCCGTGGCTTGCTGGAAAACGATATTTACATCGAACGCTTCTTCAACCAGTTTGACGCCACGCTGACCGTCAGCCAAGGGCAAGCTATGGGCGATTTAATGGCGTTGAGCGACCACGATTTGCTGGATCTGCACTTAGCACGGAAACCGCTAAGTGAAGTGGAACCCGCGCTGGACCGCAGCGACGTGCACGAAATTTTGACTATGTTGAGAAACCGCTGAAAGGGCAATGAAATGAAGTTAGCAGATAACAAAGCCACCCTGTCGTTTAGTAACGGCAGCCCCAGTGTGGACCTCCCCGTGTACTCGGGCAACGTGGGCCCAGATGTCGTAGACATCCGCAAGCTCTACGCCCAGACCGGCATGTTCACCTACGACCCGGGCTTTTTGTCCACCGCGTCGTGCCAATCGGCCATCACCTACATCGACGGTGACAAGGGCGAACTGCTGTACCGTGGCTACCCCATCGAGCAGCTGGCCACCAACTGCGACTTCATGGAAACCTGCCACCTGCTGCTGTACGGTGAGCTGCCCAACCCCACGCAAAAAGCCGACTTCACCAAGCTTGTGACCAACCACACCATGGTCAACGAGCAGATGCAGTTCTTCCTGCGCGGCTTCCGCCGTGATGCCCACCCGATGGCCATCATGACCGGCCTGGTAGGCGCACTGTCGGCCTTCTACCACGACAGCACCGACATCACCAACCCGGCGCACCGCGAGATTTCCGCGATCCGCCTGATCGCCAAGATGCCGACGCTGGTGGCCATGGCCTATAAGTACACCATCGGCCAGCCCTACATGTACCCGAAGAACAACCTGAGCTACGCAGGCAACTTCTTGCACATGATGTTCGCCACGCCGTGCGAAGAGTATGTGGTCAGCCCGGTGCTGGAACGCGCCCTGGACCGCATCTTCACCTTGCACGCCGACCACGAGCAAAACGCCTCCACCTCCACCGTGCGCCTGTGCGGCTCGTCGGGTACCAACCCGTTTGCGGCCATCGCCGCTGGTGTGGCCTGCCTGTGGGGCCCTGCCCACGGCGGCGCCAACGAAGCCTGCCTGAACATGCTGGAAGACATCCAGAAAATGGGCGGCGTGTCCAAGGTCGGCGAGTTCATGGAGAAGGTCAAGGACAAAAACTCCGGCGTCAAGCTGATGGGTTTTGGCCACCGCGTCTACAAAAACTACGACCCCCGCGCCAAGCTGATGCAAGAAACTTGCAAGGAAGTGCTGCAAGAGCTGGGCTTAGAGAACGACCCGCTGTTCAAGCTGGCAATGGCCCTGGAAAAGATTGCCCTGGAAGACGATTACTTCGTCTCCCGCAAGCTCTACCCCAATGTGGACTTCTACTCCGGCATCGTGCAGCGCGCCATCGGCATCCCCACACCGCTGTTCACCGCCGTGTTCGCTCTGGCCCGCACCACCGGCTGGATCGCCCAGCTGAACGAAATGATTGGCGACCCCGAGTACAAGATCGGCCGCCCACGCCAGTTGTTCACCGGCTCGGCCGCTCGCGATGTGAAGCCCATCGCTAACCGCTGATCTATCTGACCCCTCAAGAACCCGCCCACAGCAATGTCGGCGGGTTTTTTCATGCCTACATGTTTTGCTACTTTTTATATAGCTACTTGCGCAGATAGAACATGCGCTAGAGCCCTAAAACATATAAATTTTCAATACCATTCAGACGATGGCGGTCATCGCCAATTCAGACGGTAAGCATCTTTTAAAGGCGAGAAAATAGCTACCCATCGCCCACCGCGATGCCCCCACCATGCAACCCACTGAACGCAACTTCGCCCGCCGCATCGACCTCACCTCGCTCCAGCTCTTTGTAGCCGTGTGCGAGCTGGGCAGCATTGGCCGCGCGGCGGAGCGCGAATTCATTGCTGCCAGCGCCGTCAGCAAGCGCCTGAGCGACCTGGAAGCCACCCTGGCCACGCCTTTGCTCATCCGCCACACGCGCGGCGTAGACCTGACCCCGGCGGGCGAAAGCCTGCTGCACCACGCCCGCTCCATGCTCTACAGCCTGGAGAAGATGCAGAGCGAATTGAGCGAATACGCGTGCGGCGTGCGCGGCCATGTGCGCATCCACGCCAGCATTTCCGCCGTGGTGCAGTTTCTGCCCGAAGACCTGGGCGCGTTCAGCCGGGCGCATCCGCAGGTCAAGATTGACCTGGAAGAACACCTGAGCTCTGAAGTCATCCGCGCCGTGCAAGAAGGCGCGGCCGACCTCGGTATCTGCAACACAGCCGACGGCGTGGGCACACTGCAAACCCAAGCCTACCGGCAAGATAATTTAGTATTAATAGTGCCTGTAGCGCATACCCTATCTGCACGAGCAGCTATTCATTTTGATGAATCCCTAGATGACGACCATGTGGGCCTACAGGCCACCAGCTCCATCTACCTGGCCATGCACCGCGCCGCCGCCGCGCAGGGCCGCAGCATCAAACTGCGCATCCACGTGGCCGGGCTGGATGCCATGTGCCGCATGATCGCCAACGGCCTAGGGGTCGGCGTGATGCCGCAGCGGGCGTTTGCGCTGATGCACAACCCGCAGCTCACCGCCATCCCCCTGAAAGACGACTGGGCCACCCGGCAGATAGAACTGGTGGCGCGCGACTTCGCCACCCTGCCCGTTACCGCCCGGCTACTGCTAGACCACCTCACTGCAACCTAAAATTAGCATCCTCACGAAAGAAGCAAAAAATGGCACGCACCCTGTACGACAAAATCTGGGACGAACACGTCGTCCACTCCGAAGAAGACGGCACCACCATCCTCTACATCGACCGCCATCTGGTCCACGAAGTCACCAGCCCGCAAGCCTTTGAAGGTCTGCGCCAGGCCGGGCGCAAGGTGTGGCGCATCAGCTCCATCGTGGCCACGGCAGACCACAACACGCCCACAACGGGCTGGGAACTGGGCTTTGATGGCATCACCGACCTGGTGAGCAAAGAGCAAATCCTCACGCTGGACAGCAATATCAAAGAATCCGGCGCGGCGGCCTACTTTCCCTTCATGTCCAAGCGCCAGGGCATCGTCCACGTCATCGGCCCTGAAAACGGTGCCACCTTGCCCGGCATGACCGTCGTCTGCGGCGACTCGCACACCTCCACCCACGGCGCGTTTGGCGCGCTGGCGCACGGCATCGGCACCAGCGAGGTCGAACACGTCATGGCCACGCAAACCCTGCTGGCCAAAAAGGCCAAAAACATGCTGGTGCGCGTCGAAGGCACCCTGCCCAAAGGCTGCGGCGGCAAAGACATCGTACTGGCCATCATCGGCAAAATCGGCACCGCAGGCGGCACCGGCTACACCATCGAATTCGGCGGCGCAGCCATCCGCGCCTTGAGCATGGAAGGCCGCATGACGGTCTGCAACATGGCGATTGAGGCCGGAGCCCGGGCCGGCTTGGTGGCAGTGGACGAGAAGACGATTAACTACGTGCAAGGCCGCCTGCTGGCCCCCACCGGTGTCGAATGGGACCAGGCCGCCGCCTACTGGCAAACCTTGCACAGCGACCCCGGCGCGCATTTCGACGCCGTGGTGGAGCTGGATGCCAGCCAGATCATTCCGCAAGTCACCTGGGGCACCTCGCCCGAGATGGTGCTGGGCATCGACGGCCGCGTGCCCGACCCCGAGAAGGAAAAAGACAGCAACAAGCGCCTGGCCATCGAGCGCGCCTTGACCTACATGAACCTGCAGCCCAACAAGGCGCTAAACGACATCTTCGTGGACAAAGTGTTCATCGGCTCCTGCACCAACAGCCGCATCGAAGACATGCGCGAAGCCGCTGCGGTCGTCAAAAGCCTGGGCCAGAAAATTGCCAAGAACATCAAGTTGGCCTTGGTCGTGCCCGGCTCCGGTTTGGTCAAAGAACAGGCCGAGCGCGAAGGCTTGGACAAAATCTTCATCGCCGCAGGCTTCGAGTGGCGCGAACCCGGCTGCTCGATGTGCCTGGCCATGAACGCCGACAAGCTGGAGCCCGGTGAGCGCTGCGCCAGCACCAGCAACCGCAACTTCGAAGGCCGCCAGGGTGCCGGTGGCCGCACCCACTTGGTCAGCCCCGCGATGGCCGCCGCCGCCGCCGTACATGGCCATTTTGTTGACGTTCGCCAATTCGTTTAAGGAGCTACACCATGCAAAAAATTACCGCTCTGCTGGCCCTGGCCTTTGTTTTGGCCGGCTGCAACACCATCCACGGCTTCGGGCAAGACGTGCAAAAAGTAGGCGAAAAAATCGAGAATTCGTCGAAGAAATAACATGCAAAAATTCACCGTACACACCGGCCTCGTGGCCCCGATGGACCGCGAAAACGTCGATACCGATGCCATCATCCCCAAGCAGTTTTTGAAGTCGATCCGCAAAACCGGCTTTGGCCCGAATTTATTCGACGAATGGCGCTACCTGGACGCGGGCTTCCCCGGCCAAGACCCCGCCAGCCGCAAGCCGAATCCCGACTTCGTGCTGAACCAGCCCCGCTACCAAGGCGCCTCCGTATTGCTGGCACGCAAAAACTTCGGCTGCGGTTCCTCGCGCGAACACGCGCCTTGGGCGCTCGACCAGTACGGCTTTCGCGCCATCATCGCGCCCAGCTACGCCGACATCTTCTTCAACAACAGCTTCAAAAATGGCCTGCTGCCGATCGTGTTGCCCGAGGCGCAAGTGGCCGCGTTGTTCGATGCCTGCCTGGCCTTCCCCGGCTACCAGTTGACGGTCGATCTGGAGCGCCAGGTGGTGGTCCAACCGCAGGGCGAAGAACTACCGTTCGACGTGCAGGCCTTCCGCAAATACTGCCTGCTGAACGGCTTTGACGACATCGGTTTGACCTTGTTGCAGTCTGACAAGATCAAGGCATTTGAAGCCGAACGGCTAGCCACCAAGCCTTGGTTGGCGCACACCGTGGCGGTGGGCACTTAACTATCAATTTAATAGCTACTTGCGCATGTAGAACCTGCGCTATAGCCCTATTTCTTATAAATTTATCCCAATGACTTCTATGAAAATTGCAGTATTGCCCGGCGACGGTATCGGCCCCGAAATCATGGCCGAGGCCATCAAGGTATTGAACGTGCTGGACCTGCCGTTCGAGATGGAAACCGCCCTGGTCGGCGGCTGCGCCTTTGACGCCTTCGGCCACCCGCTGCCCGATGCCACGCTCAAACTGGCCAAAGAGGCCGATGCCGTGCTGTTCGGTGCCGTGGGCGACTGGAAATACGACACGCTGGACCGCCCGCTGCGCCCCGAGCAAGCCATTCTGGGTCTGCGCAAGAACCTGGGCCTGTTCGCCAACTTCCGCCCGGCCATCTGCTACGAGCAGTTGGTGGATGCGTCTAGCCTCAAGCCCGAGCTGGTGGCGGGTCTGGACATCCTGATCATCCGCGAGCTGACCGGCGACATCTATTTTGGCCAGCCGCGCGGCCGCCGCATTGCGGTGGACGGGCACTTCCCCGGTTCCGAAGAAGCCTTCGACACCATGCGCTACAGCCGCCCGGAGATCGAGCGCATCGCCCACGTCGCCTTCCAGGCGGCCCGCAAACGTGACAAGCGCGTCACCAGCGTGGACAAAGCCAATGTGCTGGAAACCTTCCAGTTCTGGAAAGACGTGGTCACCGAGGTGGGCAAGGAATACCCCGACGTGGCGCTGGACCACATGTATGTGGACAACGCGGCCATGCAGCTGGTCAAAGCGCCCAAGAAGTTCGATGTGCTGGTCACCGGCAACATGTTTGGCGACATCCTGAGCGACGCGGCCGCCATGCTCACCGGCTCCATCGGCATGTTGCCCTCGGCCAGCCTGAACGCGCAAAACCAGGGCCTGTACGAGCCCAGCCACGGCAGCGCACCCGACATCGCAGGCAAAGGCATCGCCAATCCATTGGCTACAATATTGAGCGCTGCCATGATGTTACGTTTCTCACTCCAACAAGCCGACGCCGCCGACCGTATCGAGTCTGCGGTGCAGTCCGTGCTGGCCCAAGGTTTGCGCACGGGTGACATCTATTCCGCAGGCACAACCAAGGTGGGTACGCGGGAAATGGGCGACGCTGTTGTCGCTGCACTTTCCAAGATTACCAAGACAACCAAAGGCTGATCCAGCCCGGTTCGTCACGCCCTCCCCGGTTCGACGAGCCGGGGGTTAAAAATTTTTTAAAGGGCGATGACATGAAAGTAGGAAATCTCGTAGGTTTGGTCGGCTGGCGCGGCATGGTCGGCTCGGTGTTGATGGACCGCATGCAGGCCGAGGGCGACTTTGCCCTGATCGAGCCGATGTTCTTCTCCACCTCCAACGCCGGTGGCAAGGCCCCGGCCCAAGCCAAAAATGAAACTACGCTGCAAGACGCGTACAACATCGACGCACTCAAGCGCTGCGACATCATCCTGACTGCCCAGGGCGGCGACTACACCTCCGAAGTCTTCCCCAAGCTGCGCGCTGCGGGCTGGAACGGCCACTGGATCGACGCCGCCAGCACACTGCGCATGGAAGACAACGCCGTCATCGTGCTCGACCCGGTGAATCTGCCCGTCATCCAAAACGCCTTGGCCAAGGGCGGCAACAACTGGGTCGGCGGCAACTGCACCGTCAGCTGCATGCTGATGGGCGTGGGCGCGCTGTACAAGGCAGGTCTGGTCGAGTGGATGACCAGCATGACCTACCAGGCCGCATCCGGAGGCGGTGCCCAGCACATGCGCGAGCTGCTCACACAATTTGGCACGCTGAACGCCGAAGTCCGCACCCTGCTGGACGACCCCAAATCTGCCATTTTGGAAATCGACCGCAAGGTGCTGGCCAAGCAGCAAAGCCTTAGCGCAGCGGAGATTACCAACTTTGGCGCACCGCTGGGCGGCTCGCTGATCCCCTGGATCGACAAAGACCTGGGCGACGGCTCCAGCAAGGAAGAATGGAAAGCCGGTGCTGAGACCAATAAGATCCTCGGCCAAGGCCCCAGCTTCGGCACGGCCATCACCCCGGTGGACGGCTTCTGCGTGCGCGTCGGTGCCATGCGCTGCCACAGCCAGGCACTGACCTTCAAGCTGAAAAAGAACGTGCCTCTGGCCGACATCGAAGCCCTGATCGCCCAGGACAACGAGTGGGTGCGCGTGGTGCCAAACACCCGCGAAGCCACGGTAAAAGACCTGACCCCGGTGTCCGTTACCGGCACGATGGGCATCCCGGTGGGCCGTCTGCGCAAGCTGGCGATGGGGCCAGAGTACCTGGGTGCGTTTACCATCGGCGACCAGCTGCTGTGGGGCGCGGCCGAGCCTTTGCGGCGTATGCTTCGAATTTTGCTCGCAGCTTAACTTTCACGTTACCTCTCCTTTGGTAGGATGTAACCTTATGCAACATCTGTGGAAACCGATGTTGCAGTTTTGCGTACCTTGCATCAACGGGTCAGCCCACGACATAAATGCAGGGTAATTTTTCTACTTCAGTGTCGTAGTGCATGCCCGAATGATGAACAAAAATTGCCCGGTTGATAGCGCCCCAAGCCCTCTTTCGGCTCCCCACTGGAAGAAATCTGCCATCACGGCAGCCGTTGTAACGGCACTGGTGGGACTTGCCAGTAGCAGTGCCATGGCGCTATCGCTGGGTCGGATGACGGTGTTGTCCGGCTTGGGAGAGCCTCTGCGTGCGGAGATCGAACTGCCGGACATCACGGCCGACGAAGCCAGCAGCCTCCAACCCGCAGTCGCCCCGGCCGAAGCCTTTCGCGCCGCCGGGCTGGAATACAACACGGCTTTAACCGACCTGCGCATCGTGCTCCAGCGCCGGGCCGACGGCAAATCCATCCTGCGCCTGAGCAGCAGCCGCTCCGTGAGCGATCCGTTTATCGACCTGATCTTGCAGGTCAGCTGGTCTTCGGGCCGCATCGTCCGGGACTACACCATCTTGCTGGACCCACCGGTGCAGCGCCAGGCGCAGGCAGCCGCTACGGCGGCGCAAATCACGGCTCCGGCAACGGTCACCCCGGCAGCTGCCCCCACAGCAGGGGCCGTGGCTCCCGCCGCCGCACCAGCGCCAGCTGCTCCGGCCCGGACCGCAGCCCCCAAGCCCGCAGCCAATCCCAAGCCCCCAGTCAGCGATGCCACAACAGCGGTGGTCAAAGCCGGCGATACGGCCAGCAAAATTGCCAGTGTCCACAAGCCCACCAGCGTGTCCTTGGACCAAATGCTGGTGGCCATGCTGCGTGCCAACCCGAACGCCTTCATCAGCGGCAACGTGAACCGCATCAAGGCCGGTGCCGTGCTGAGCCTGCCAGACGCAACCCAGGCCGGTGTAACGCCCCCCGTGGAAGCGACCCAGATCATCAATGCGCAAAGCCGCGACTTCAACGCCTTCCGCAACAAATTGGCAACCAATGTGCCGGCCGTGCAAATGGCCGAGCCCGACCGCAAAGCCAGTGGCAAGGTGCAAGCCGAAGTCGATGAGAAAAAGCCTGCCGCCGCCACCCCTGACAAATTGACGCTGTCCAAAGGTGCACTCAAAAGCAAGCCGGACGAAGACAAGATTGCCCGCGACAAAGCCGACCAAGAGGCCGCAGCCCGGGTGGCAGAACTCGCCAAAAATATCACCGAGCTGAATAAACTGGGTGCCTCCACCGCCACGCCACCGGCCAAAGTAGCCAGTGCAGCAAAAGCGCCCGTGGTGGAGATCCCAACCATTCCCGTCGCCGTGCCCGCAGCACCGGTGGCCTCGGCAAGCGCTGAGCCTGCCGCATCCGCACCCATCGCCGCTGCATCTGGCGCATTGGCACCCGCCTCAGAACCGGCAACGCCCATTGCTGCACCAGCCTCTGCCGCCAGCGCCCCGCCTACCCCCGCCCTCGAAGAATCCGGCGACTGGATGGATGCCTTGCGCGAGAACCCCCTGGTGCTGGCCGGTGCCGGTCTGGCGGCATTGCTAGGAGGCTTTGGCCTCTACCGCGCACGGCGGCGCAAACATGCATCCACTGCCGACAGCTCCTTCCTGGAAAGCCGTCTCCAGGCCGATTCGTTCTTTGGTGCCAGCGGTGGCCAACGGGTGGACACCCACTCTGACGATGCGCCCGCCTCCAGCATGTCGTATTCGCCCAGCCAACTCGATGCCACCAGCGATGTCGATCCGGTTGCCGAGGCCGATGTCTACCTGGCCTACGGCCGCGATTTACAGGCCGAAGAAATCCTCAAGGAAGCCTTGCGTGCCTCGCCTCAGCGCATCGCCATCCACAGCAAACTGCTAGAGATCTACGCCAAGCGCCGGGATGCAGTCAACTTTGCGGGCCTGGCCGCCATAGTCCAGGCCCTCACCAATGGCCAGGGAGCGGAATGGGAACGCATTGCCGCCATGGGCCACGGACTGGAGCCCGGCAATAGCTTGTACAAATCGGCAGAGCAGAATGCTGCGGCCACCGCAACCGCTAGCCCTGCGTGGATGGATAGCGTGCGTGTAGAAACGCCTGTGGATGTGCCCATGTCCAGCGTATCGACCGAGCCGCCCCTGGAAGCCCCGGCCGGCCTGGAAGGTCTGGACCTCGACCTGGACCTGGATTTCCTGGACAGCGATCTGCAAGCCCAAGACATCTCTGCGCCCCCATCGGACCCCATTACCGCCCTGACCATGCCCGCCGCACTGGACATTCCCGACTCGACCAATGAAGCACCGTTTAGCGGGCTTGACTTTGACCTTGACCTGAGCACGGCTGGCAGCCCTCTGTCCGAGTCCGCAACCACCGCGCCCCCACCGCCCATAGCGGAAAACAGCCACGGCAACATCGAATTTGATCTGGGCTCCCTGTCACTCGACCTGGAAGACCCGCAGCCAGCAGCCGTTGCCGAGTCCGCAGACATCGGTATCGACGAAGGTGACATCGAAGAAGGCGACCCCTTGGCCACCAAACTCTCGCTGGCCGAAGAGTTCAACTCCATCGGCGACGAAGACGGTGCCCGCGCCCTGGCCGAAGAAGTGCTGGAAGAAGCCACCGGCGCGCTGCGCACCAAAGCCCAGAAGTTCCTGGACAGCCTGTCCTGATGCCTGTGCCATGCGCATAGCCCTGGGCGTTAGCTACAACGGCCAGGGCTACGAGGGATGGCAGAGCCAGCTGACCGGCAACACCGTACAAGACAAGCTGGAGGCCGCGCTAGCCGCGTTCAGCCAGCGCAAGGTGTCAACCTTGTGTGCGGGTCGCACCGATGCCGGTGTGCACGGCCTGATGCAGGTAGTGCACTTCGATACGCCTTTGCAGCGCCCGATTGCATCATGGGTGCGCGGTGTGAATGCATTTTTACCCCGCGATATCGCCGTGCAGTGGGCGCAGGAAATGCCCGACAGCTTCCACTGCCGCGCCAGCGCTGTGGCCCGCCGCTATATGTACGCATTGCTGGAGTCGCCCGTGCGGCCCAGCGTGGAAGCGGGCCGCGTAGGCTGGGTCTACCGCCCACTGGACCTGGCCGCCATGCAGCAGGCCGCCGCCCATTTGCTGGGCGAGCACGATTTTTCATCGTTCCGGGCGGCGCGCTGCCAGGCCTTGTCGCCGGTCAAAACCATGCGCCGCATCGACATCGCCCAGCGCGGCGTGTACTGGCGCTTCGAGTTTGAAGCCAATGCGTTTTTGCACCACATGATCCGCAACCTGATGGGCTGCCTGGTGGTGATCGGCCAAGGTTTTCAGCCACCGGACTGGATTCTGGAAGTGCTGGCCGCGCGGGACCGCAACGCCGCAGCCCCCACGTTTTCACCCGACGGCCTGTACTTCATGGGTCCGGTGTATCCCGAACACTGGGGCTTGCCCACCCGAACCGCCGCTTTTGACTGGATGCCCTAGCCATGACCCACCTCCGCACCCGCATCAAAATCTGCGGCCTGACCCGCGAGCAGGACGTAGATGCCGCCGTAGCCGCCGGGGCGGATGCCGTCGGCTTTGTGCTGTACCCACCCAGCCCCCGCTTTGTGACACCCCAACGCGCCGCCGAACTGGCCAAGCGCCTGCCGCCTTTCGTCACGCCGGTATTGCTGTTCGTTAACGAATCCGCTATTAATGTGATAGCTGCTTGCGCATATATACCAAGCGCTACAGTGCAATTTCATGGTGAAGAGTCGCCTGCGGACTGCTGGGCGGCCAGTGCGCAAGGCACACGACCTTATCTGCGGGCAGCGCGTATCCCACTCGGTGACAGTGGCAGCTTCGACTTGCTAAAATTCGCATCCGATTACGCAACAGCCCAAGCCATCCTGCTCGACGCACACGTCGATGGATATGGCGGCGGCGGAAAAACATTCAATTGGTCACGTCTTCCTCCAAGCGTCAGCTCTCACCTCGTCTTAAGTGGTGGACTCACGCCTGCAAACGTGACCGATGGCATTTTGCAGGTTCGGCCACGCGCTCTGTCGCTGTCCGTTGATGTGAGCTCCGGTGTCGAAATCTCCAAGGGGATTAAAGATGCCGCAAAAATCCACCAGTTTGTCGCCGCAGTGCGCGCGGCAGACGACCAACTTGCAAAGTTAAACCATGACCACCTACCAACAGCCTGATGTCTCAGGCCACTTCGGCATTTATGGCGGCAGTTTTGTCTCCGAGACGCTAACCCACGCCATTGAAGAGCTGAAAGACGCTTACGCCCAGTACCAGCATGACCCGGCATTTTTGGCCGAATTCGCGTCGGAACTGGCCCACTTTGTCGGCCGCCCTTCGCCCATCTACCACGCGGCCCGCACCAGCCGTGAAATGGGCGGCGCGCAGATCTTCCTCAAGCGCGAAGACCTGAACCACACCGGCGCGCACAAGATCAACAACACCATCGGCCAGGCCATGTTGGCCAAGCGCATGGGCAAGCCCCGTGTGATTGCCGAAACCGGCGCGGGCCAGCACGGCGTGGCCACGGCCACCATCTGCGCCCGCTACGGCCTGGAATGCGTGGTTTACATGGGCAGCGAAGACGTGAAGCGCCAAAGCCCCAACGTCTACCGCATGAAGCTGCTGGGTGCCACCGTGGTGCCGGTAGAGTCGGGCAGCAAAACCCTGAAAGACGCGCTGAACGAAGCCATGCGCGACTGGGTGGCCAATGTGGACAACACTTTCTACATCATCGGCACGGTGGCCGGCCCGCACCCCTACCCGATGATGGTGCGCGACTTCCAGAGTGTGATCGGCAACGAATGCCTGGTGCAAATGCCTGAAATGCTGGCGGCTGCGGGCTGTACCAGCACCCAGCCCGACGCCGTGGTGGCCTGCGTGGGCGGCGGCAGCAATGCGATGGGCATTTTCTACCCCTACATTGACCACACGGCCACGCGGTTAATTGGCGTGGAAGCGGCGGGCGAAGGCTTGGAATCGGGCAAACACTCGGCATCGCTGCAAAAAGGCAGCCCGGGCGTGCTGCACGGCAACCGCACCTATCTGCTGCAAGATGCGAACGGCCAAGTCACCGAAACCCACAGCATCAGCGCGGGCCTGGACTACCCCGGCGTTGGCCCGGAGCATGCGTTTCTGAAAGACATTGGCCGCGCCGAATACGTAGGCATTACCGACACAGAAGCGCTGGCCGCCTTCCACTACCTGTGCCGCACCGAAGGCATCATTCCCGCGCTGGAATCCAGCCACGCCTTTGCCTACGCCATGCAGCTGGCCAAAACCATGCGGCCCGACCAGTCGATTCTGGTGAACCTGTCGGGCCGGGGCGACAAAGACATCGGCACCGTGGCCGACTTGTCCGGCAGCGACTTCTACGACCGCCCTTCCATGCGCGGCCTGACCGTCAAAGGTGCCGGAACCAACTTGAAAGAAGCCACATGAGCCGCACCACCACCACCTTCGCGCAGCTTAAAAAAGATGGCCGCACCGCGTTGATTCCCTACGTCACCGCAGGCTTCCCCTTCCCCGACATCACGCCCGCGCTGATGCACGGCATGGTGGCCGCCGGGGCCGATGTGATCGAGCTGGGCATTCCGTTCAGCGACCCCATGGCCGACGGCCCGGTGATCCAAAAGGCGGGCGAAAAAGCCCTGGCTTTCGGCATCGGCATGGCCGACGTGCTGGAGATGGTGCGCCAGTTCCGCCTACAAAACGCCCACACCCCCGTGGTGCTGATGGGCTACGCCAACCCGGTGGAGCGCTATGACCAGACCCACGGCACGGATGCCTTCATCCAGAACGCCTCCAAAGCCGGTGTAGACGGAGTGCTGATCGTGGACTACCCGCCCGAAGAATGCGTGGACTTTGCCGCCAAGCTCAAGGCCCACGACATGGACCTGATCTTTCTGTTGGCCCCCACCTCGACCGAAAAACGCATGCAGCAGGTAGCCAAGGTGGCCAGTGGCTATGTGTATTACGTGTCGCTCAAGGGCGTGACGGGTGCAGGCACGCTGGACACCGGCGCGGTCGAGGCCATGCTGCCACGCATCCGCCAGCACGTACACATCCCCGTGGGCGTGGGCTTTGGCATCCGCGATGCCGAAACCGCCCGCGCCATTGGCCAGGTGGCCGACGCGGTGGTGATCGGCAGCAAAATCATCCAGCTGATCGAAAACCAACCGCACGACCAGGTGGTGGCCACCGCCGCCGACTTCCTGCGCGGCATCCGCACTGCGCTGGACGCATAATCCATCCCCCGCGCGCCCACACCCTGGGCGCGCCACCTGACCAGAGGAAACCCTATGTCTTGGCTTGAAAAACTGCTCCCCACCAAAATCCAGCACACCGACCCTGCCGACCGCCGCAGCGTGCCCGAAGGGCTGTGGATCAAGTGCCCAAGCTGTGAGAGCGTGCTGTACAAAAACGATCTGGAGCAAAACCAGAACGTCTGCCCCAGCTGCGGCCACCACCACCGCATTGGCGCACGGGCACGGTTAAACGTGTTTTTGGATGCAGAAGGCCGCTACGAGCTGGGCCAAGAGGTGGTGCCGGTCGATCCGCTGAAGTTCAAAGACAGCCGCAAGTACCCCGAGCGCATCAAAGAGGCGATGGAAAACACCGGCGAGACCGATGCGCTGGTGGTGATGGGCGGCTCGGTCCACGGCATCAACGTGGTGGTGGCGTGTTTTGAATTTGAATTTATGGGCGGCAGCATGGGCAGCGTGGTGGGCGAGCGCTTTGTGCGGGCGGTGCACGCCTCCATCGAGCAAAAAGTGCCGTTCATCTGCTTTACCGCCACCGGCGGCGCACGCATGCAAGAAGGCCTATTGAGCCTGATGCAAATGGCCAAAACCAATGCGTCTTTAACCCGCCTGGCCAAAAAAGGCCTGCCTTACATCAGCGTGCTGACCGATCCCACCATGGGCGGCGTGAGCGCAGGCTTTGCGTTTGTGGGCGACGTGGTGATTGCCGAGCCCAAGGCGCTGATCGGCTTTGCCGGCCCCCGGGTGATTGAATCCACCGTGCGGGTCACCTTGCCCGAAGGCTTCCAGCGGGCCGAATTCTTGCAACAAAAAGGTGCCATCGACCTGATCTGCAACCGCAAGGAACTGCGCAAGACCATTGCCCACACGTTGGCCATGCTGCTCAAGCAGCCAGTCGATGCGGTGGTGTAGGTTTTTAGGCAAATTTTCACAAGCCGAATTGGCAACTAGCGCAAGTAACACCTGCGCCAGCTGCTATCAAAATACTTAAAATAAGTATAGCAAGCCTCGGGGCTTAAAACATCGCCAGTACCGCAGGCAGTGCGTAATTCAGCACGATGGACGCCACCTGGAGCAGCACCAACAGCACCAGCGCCGACAAATCAAAGCCCCCCACCGGCGGCACAATGCGGCGCACGGGCAGCAGCAAAGGGGCGCACAGGCGCTCTAACACGTCCGACAGGGCCGAACGGGCTTGCACCCATGACAGCACGCTGTAAACCAACAGCATGCCAATCAGGCCGGTAATCGCCATCGACACCACCCCAAACACGGCTAACACCGGCACCGCCCCGGCTCCAGCCCCGGCGCCCGCCAGCAGCCACAGCAAGAAAAACTGCAACAGCTTCAATACGATCGGGGCGATCACACTCGCCAGATCCCAGCGGCCCACCGCAGGCACCACCCGCCGCAGCGGAAGCACCAGCCAGTCGCTCAAAGCAAACACCAGGTTGCCAACCGGATTGCGGAAGGAAATCCGCTGGTATTGCATATACAAACGCAATAAACAGGCACTGCCCACCAGACCGGTGGCGACCTCTAACAAAAACGAGATGATTTGGTACAACATGCAAACGCCTATTCGGGTCGTGGGATGATAGCGCCTGTCACTGCTTGCCCTGAGTCCCCTTTGTCCACATCCCACCGCCACGCCAGCCCCCTCTTGTTCCCCCAGGAAACCATGCTATTCCCCGGTGGCCTGCTGCCTTTGCATGGGGGTAAACCGCTGCCAACCCAGCCCCGTGCGGCATGATGCGGATGCCTTTGCCTAACCACCACGCGATTCTGGAATGGCCTCGATCCACCAAGCAGTTGGTGGTGGTTTCGCTGGATGTCGTTCTGGGCTTGTTTGCCATGTGGCTGGCCTTTACGCTGCGGCTGGACAAGCTGCATTGGCCTGCCGGGGCGCAATGGGCGGTATATGCACTAGGCCCGCTGTTGGCGGTGCCGATTTTTGTACGCTTTGGCCTGTACCGTGCCATTTTTCGCTACACCGGCATGGCGGCACTCACGGCCACTGCCAAGGCGGTAGGTATCTACACCGTATGGCTATTTATCTTGCTGCAATGGCTGCAGTGGATGCAATGGGAAGTCATCCCACGCAGCATCGGCATCCTGCAACCGCTGGTTTTTTTGCTGCTGGTGGGAATCAGCCGGTCGATTGCACGCCATTGGCTGGCCGGCCTGGGCAGCGCGTCCCGCCACCCCGATGCTCGCTTGCTGATTTATGGCGCAGGCAACGCCGGCGTACAAACCGCCGCTGCACTGGGCAGCACACGGACCTACACCTTGCTGGGGTTTGTGGACGACGATGCCACCAAAGCCGGCCGCAGCATCAATGGCGTGCCGGTATATGGCCCCCAGCAGGTGCCCGGCATCGTCAGCCGAGAAAACATCACCGACATCTTGCTAGCCATCCCCAGCGTCAGCCGAGAGCGCCGCAATGCCATTTTGCAAACCCTGCAAACGTTGCCGGTACACGTGCGGACCCTGCCCGGCATGGCCGACCTGGCCAGCGGTCGCGTCACAGTGCAAGACATCCGCGAACTGGATATTGAAGACCTGCTGGGCCGTGAACCCATTCCGCCCCACCCTGAGTTGCTGGCCCGCAACCTCACCGCCAAAACCGTGCTGGTAACCGGGGCCGGGGGCAGCATCGGCAGCGAGTTGTGCCGCCAGATTGTGGTGGAACACCCCACCCGCTTGGTGCTGGTAGACCATAATGAATTTGGGCTCTACACCATCCATGCAGAACTGCAAATTCTGTGTGCCACACACGGCCTGGCCGTGGAGCTGGTGCCACTGCTGGGTAGCGTGGGCAACTATGCGCGGATGCTAGACATCTGCACCCGCTACCGCCCCACCACGGTCTACCACGCCGCCGCCTACAAACACGTGCCGCTGGTTGAAAGCAACCCGAGTGAGGGCATCTTGAACAACGTGTTTGGCACGCTGAATATGGCGCGTGCGGCGATCACCACATCCGTTGCACATTTTGTTTTGGTCTCGACCGACAAAGCCGTGCGCCCCACCAATGTGATGGGAGCCACCAAACGCATCGCCGAACTGATCTTGCAAGCCTTGGCTGCCAGCCCGGTGGTGCAATGGAATGACAACACCAGCAGCCCCAACAGCACCCTCTTCGCCATGGTGCGGTTTGGTAACGTACTCGGCTCCAGCGGCAGCGTCGTGCCTTTATTTCGCAAACAACTAGCCCAAGGCGGTCCGCTGACGGTAACCCATACAGAGGTGACCCGCTACTTCATGACCATCCCCGAGGCCGCGCAACTGGTGCTGCAAGCGGGTGCCATGGCGCAGGGGGGGGATGTGTTTGTGCTGGAGATGGGGAGGCCGGTGAAAATCCTGGACTTGGCTGAAAGGATGGTGGCACTCTCGGGGTTGAAACTTCGAAACAAAAACTGCCCCGGAGGCGACATAGAAATTTCCATCGTGGGATTACGCCCAGGAGAAAAACTCTATGAAGAGCTGTTGATAGGCAATAATCCAATTACAACCCAGCATCCGCGCATCATGAAAGCCACTGAACACTACAAGGAATGGATGGAACTGACTATCCATCTAAGCAGTTTAAGTGTGGTAATAAACAATAACGACACCGGAAAGCTAAAGTCAGTATTAAAAAATCTCGTAAGCGAATATGAAGAAGATCAACCCCATACAAAACACTGAGTCTCAAATTGACTCAAGGGACAGAAAAATTACGCCTACTTGTTTTATCTTTGATGTCGACGGAGTCCTAACAACAGGACATTTCCTCTATACATCCGAAGGTAAAGTAATGAAGATATTTGGGCCTGACGACAATGATGCACTCTCGCTGCTGAGGCCATACCTCGATATCCGCTTTATCACTGGAGATAAAAAAGGCTTCGAGATATCAAAAAAACGTATCGTCGAAGACATGGATTTCCGATTGGACGTTGTCAGTACCATTCACCGAATCGATTGGATTAAGGAACGGTATCAGCTTGACAGCGTCATCTATATGGGAGACGGTATTTTTGATCACTATGTCATGCGCGAAGTGGGGTACGCAATTGCACCCGCCAATGCCGACAAACTGGCCAAGACTCATGCCAATTTCATTACAGAGCGCGCTGGAGGGGATCGCGCAGTGGCGGAAGCTTGCCTTCACGTCATGGAGAAATTCTTCACTGCTTATAACCCAAATGAACTACCTAGCGCTCATGCGAAACTATCAGGAGAGTGGACCGTATGATCCAACAAAGACTTGAATCCTTCTTACAAAAAAGGAAATGTACGCTGTTAGGGGTAGGCCCCATGAGCGTAAATTGCATTGACGCCGCAATCGAACTCTCCAACGAACATGAAGTTCCTATCCTCCTCATTGCCAGTCGCCGCCAAATCGACTCGAAAGAATTTGGCGGTGGCTACGTTAATAACTGGACCACGGAAGAATTTGCCCGGTATGTCATAGACAATGACAAAAAAGGCAAGCTACTCCTTGCCCGTGATCACGGTGGCCCTTGGCAGAACACCCAAGAGGTAATAGAAAATCTCAGCCTTCGGCGCGCCATGGAGTCTGCAAAGGCCTCATATCGCGCAGACCTTGAAGCCGGTTTTCAAATACTGCACATAGACCCCAGTATTGACGTACACGGCCAACCCGATGTAGACGAGGTTCATGACCGCATATTTGAACTCTATGAATATTGCTGGAGCCAAGCACAGCAATTGGGACAGGACGTCATTTTTGAGATTGGCACCGAAGAACAAAGCGGCAGCACCAACAGCCAGGAAGAACTGGATTACACGTTGAACGCGGTTCAGCAATTTTGCAAAAAGTACCGTCTTCCACAGCCCACCTTTGTGGTCATTCAATGTGGCACACGTGTGATGGAAACCAGAAATGTGGGCTCATTCGACAGCCCGATTCGGGTTGCAGATGAGCTTCCAGCAGAGATTCAATTGCCGAAGATGATCGAAATATGCAATCGCTATGGCATCTTCATGAAAGAACACAACACGGACTACCTGTCCGACGAAGCGCTCCAATGGCATCCCCGCTTGGGTATCCATGCAGCCAATGTGGCGCCCGAGTTCGGAGTTACGGAAACTCGCGCCTTATTAAGTATTCTGGAAGCAAACAATCTAGCAGGGCTCTCCGAACGATTCCTGCAAATTGCCCATGCATCCAACAAATGGAACAAGTGGATGCTGCCTGACACCCAGGCAACAGACCGCGACCGCGCCATCATCGCGGGGCACTATGTATTTTCAACACCGGAGTGCGTGGCACTAAAGGAAGAGGCAAGTCGTGCCCTTGAATCGAAAGGAATAAACCTTGATCAATACTTACGTCAGCACGTCAAAAACAGCATCCTGCGCTATCTTCGCAATTTCCGTCTGGTGAGGTCGACATGAAACGTGTTGCGACAATTATTCTGAATAGAAATCTACCAGCGGTTACAGACAGCCTTTGCCGACACCTCATACATCACGACGGGGATCTGACCGATGTATTTGTAGTTGAAGCAGGCTCCGATGCCGAGCAACTGTCCACACATACGTCCTGGCACGCCGACTGGCCTGATGCACTTGCTCATGGCCTACGCTACTCCCGCGGAATGAACCACGGACTCAGCCAGCTTTGGAAGGACGGCAAGTTCAAACAATACGATGCATTCTTCCTGCTAACAAACGACACTGAACTGCAAGCCTGTGCCACCGTGGCCCCCCTGATGAATGTGCTAGACCAGCATCCAAGGGTGGGCATTCTCTCCCCTTGCGCCGAGCGGTGGGGAGAACGTTTATTACTCAAGGAACAATCCACCAAATACTTCTGGTTCATCCACAACAACGCCTATTTGCTCAGGCGTGAATTTGTGGAGGCTATTCTCAATCAGCACCAGCCTGACCATATGGGCTTTGTTTTTGACGGTTCCAATTTTCGCGGCTATGGGGCTGAAAGCGAACTGATTGCAAAAGCCTATGCCAACGATTGGGCCGCTGCCATCACTTCCGAAGTATGGGCCATGGAAAACGAATCACATCTTTTGACCCAGGCCGACTTGATCAAAACAGAAGGATACAAGGAGAACTTGCAACTTTATGTCGAAGAAGGCCGTAGCTGGATGCGCCATAAATACGGCTTCAACAGCCGATGGTCCATGCAACAGTATGTCAAATGCTTCTACGACAAATTCTTTGAGTTTCACCCCGAGTTTTCGTCCTATCAAATATGAGAGCGTTTTATGCAAGTTATTGAAAAGCCCTGGGGCAAGGAAGAAATCATCGAAATCAATGATCGTTACATGATGAAGAAGCTGACGATGTGGGCAGGGCATCGTTGCAGCCTACAGTATCACAATATCAAACGTGAGACTATCTATGTCCTAAGCGGGCAACTTCGTATCTACAGTGGCCCAACGCAGGATAAGTTGATATCAAAAATATACGAACAAAACGACTCTATTACCCTGGTCCCAAGCATTATCCACCGCATGGAAGCGGTAACCGACAGTGTTTATCTTGAGGCCAGTACACCAGAAATGGACGATGTTGTCCGGCTGGTAGACGACTACCAGCGCGCGCCGTAATGAGTTATCGCGTCTGCATACCGACTGCCGGAACGGGGTCGCGACTTGGTGAGTTGACCCGCTACATTAACAAATCGCTGGTCAGCATTGCCAACCGCCCCACCCTCGCGCATCAGATAGAACAGTTTCCCGAAGACACCGAATTTGTCATCGCGTTGGGCCACAAGGGCGCCCTGGTTCGTGAGTTCCTGGCATTGGCTTATCCCGGGCGCTGCTTCATGTTCGCCGATGTTAGCTCTTTCGAAGGCCCCGGCTCGGGCCTGGGATTGAGTCTGCTAGCCTGCAAACCGTACCTACAGCAGGCTTTTGTTTTCATCTCCTGTGACACGCTAGTCAAAGAGCCGGTCCCGGCACCCGACGTCAACTGGATGGCCTGCGCACAGCTTGATGATCTTGCCCCCTACCGTACGCTAAGCATCAAGAATGGCCGCGTTAGCGCCATCTGCGAGAAGGGCGTGGGGCAGGCAGGCAGCCACAAGCCGTACATAGGCCTGGCGGGCATCGCCGACTACACAGACTTCTGGTCGGCGATGGAACAAGGAGGCCAAGCCGCCGTCGATACCGGTGAAACGCACGGTTTGCGCCGTCTGCTAACTACGGGAATCTCGGCGCATGACTTTACTTGGCATGACACCGGCAACCCAGAAAAACTGGCCCAGGCGCGGGCTGACTATGCCGAAGTAGATGCTCCCAATATCCTGGAAAAGGCCAATGAGGCCATCTGGTTTGTCGACAGGTTGGTCATCAAATTTTCCGATGACCAGAAATTCATCGCCAACCGTGCTTTACGCGCCCACTCTCTGCGGGGCTACGTGCCGGAGGTGGCTGCTGTTCAGCCCCATATGTACAGCTACCCCAAGGCGCAGGGCCGGGTGCTGTCGGAGTTGATCACACTTCCGCTATTTGAAAAGCTACTCACCCACAGCAAAGGCTTCTGGACGGGAATGGCGCTCAATGAACCCGCGACGATGGACTTCAACATCGCATGCAAGAGGTTTTATCGCGATAAAACCTATGAGAGGGTTGAGCTGTTTTACAAGAACTTCTCCCGGCGGGACGGCACTGAGTCCATCAATGGACTGGCGATGCCAGCACTCGATGAGCTGTTGGGTGCAGTCGATTGGGACTGGCTTTCGCAGGGTGTCCCAGTGCGTTTCCACGGTGACTTCCATTTTGAGAACATCCTCTGGAACGACACTGATCAGAAATTCACATTCCTCGACTGGCGGCAGGATTTTGCGGGAGATATTGTTAAAGGCGACATCTACTATGACTTTGCCAAGCTGTTGCACGGCATGATCATCAACCATGAAATCATCGCCAACGACCAGTATTCAATCACTTGGCATGCGCAGGAAATAAGCTATGACTTCCGTCGAAAGCAGATTCTGGTGGAATGTGAAAAGTATTTTGAAAATTGGGTAATCAGAGAAGGTTATGACAGAAAAAAAACATACGTCCTGACAGCTCTTGTTTACTTGAACATCGCCGCCCTACATCATTATCCATACAGTCTTTTGCTTTACTCTTTGGGCAAAAAAATGCTTGAAAACGCATTGGACAAATAAATGAAACTATTAGAACGAAAAAAAGATGTAGTCACTGGTGAGACGGATCTAGAAGACTTGCATGTCCTGCATGATTTTCCGGTATTCATGGGATCGGTTGACCACCCAAAATCACAAGATCTGGTCGCGGATCTGGCATGGTCTATTTCACGCTATTCAGGTTTGATACAGCTAAAAAATCCGTTGCCGCTGGACGTTTTATACCAGGCGCAAACGACGACGACGGCGGTCGGTGCGCTGTGGATGGCGCACCACAAGGCGTTTGCCGGATTTCTGTACCGCCATGCCCCACGCAAGGTCATTGAATTTGGCGGTGCCCATGGAATTCTAGAAAAAGAATACCAAGCTCATGGCAGCATACCGTGGACCATTTTGGAGCCCAATCCTTCACCGATAGAGGGATGTAACGCCAAGTTCATCAAGGGATTTTTTGATGAAAAATTTACCTATGCAGAGGACTTCGACACGGTCGTGCACTCGCATGTATTTGAGCACATGTATGAGCCTGATCAATTCATGCTGCAGCTGCGCCAATTCACGAAACCCGGAACCAGAATGGTATTTTCGGTTCCCAATCTATTCGAATGGCTTGAAAAAAAATATACCAACTGCATTAACTTTGAGCACTCAGTTTTTTTGACAGAACCCTATGTGGACCATCTGCTAGCCAAACACGGATTTAAAGTTTTGGAGAAGAAGTACTTCATGGGTGACCACAGTATTTTCTATGCTGCGGTGCGTGATGACTCGGTGCAAGCCACTAAGCTGCCGCCCGATCTCTACGAAAAAAACAAGCAGCTCTATTTAAATTACGTGAGCTACCATGAAAATCTGATCCATGACTTGAATCAGAAGCTCGCCGAACTGAAGAACCCCGTGTACCTGTTTGGAGCCCATATATTTGCCCAGTATTTGATAGCGTTTGGCCTGGACACCAGTCGTATCGCTAGCCTGCTTGACAATGATCCGAAGAAGCAGGGTCGGCGACTATATGGCACCCAACTTTTGGTTCAATCTTCCAAAATACTGCGTGAGATCCAGGCACCAGTTGTCATTTTGAAAGCCGGGGTTTACAACGAGGAGATCAGGAACGATATTCTCGTCAACATCAATCCTGAATGCTTATTTCTCGAATAATATGCCTAGTGTCGATGCTCAAGTCAGAACCACCTCTGATACTAAAACTCGTCTGAAATTCGTAATATATCGCCCTCATTCAAACATATGGTTCAGGAATACGGTGGGCAGGATTCTAAAAAATAAACTCTACCCCAATAAGTACGCTCCTTTTTTTGATCACCTGTTGAAGTCTGATGTGGATGTTTTTTTCACACCCTCTCTGGACCGCGCATTAAATCCGAAAGCTTTTCTTCAATGGGCATTTGACTGTTTTGAATTGTTCTCGTGGTGCATCTTGAACAAGATAAGCATCCAAAGGATAGGTTTCATTTTCAGCAAGAGAAAGCTGGCGGGCAAAGATGCATTATTCATCATGCATTATGGAAATTTGACCAATGAAACGGTAGATGTTGCCGGCAAGGGCCAACTGGTGGCGGATTGCCTGTCTGGCGAGCGGATATACAAGATCGTCCATTTGACACACTATGTATACTGCCCGCGCACAGGCGCCCATAACTTGGCGCGACTACAGCCGGATTTGCTAGTTGCTGAAAATGATCTGAAATCTAACTCTGGATTTTTCAGTCACCACTTCAAAAAAATAGCCTGTGATTTCTGGTGTCTGCCATATATTGCGGCGGACAAATTCATCCACAGTACCGATTTCGGGCAACGCATCAACAAACTGCTGGTCACGGGCTCCATCACCTACAAAATGAAAGATCCTGAGTTTCAGGAATTTTTTCATGGAGATGAACTACAGCCTATGAGGCGGCAGATATATTCACAAGCGGCCAACTACACGGCGCAAATGGATTGCTTTGTGTCCGACTTGAACGCAAGCCGCACCGAAGCAGGAAGTCAAGGCAACTCGCAACAGGCGTACTACAAGAAAGACATTGTCGCGCTGTACAACTCTTACGCGATGTTTGCGGTTCCCGAAGAAATTTGCGACTTGCCCGCGATCGGTTTTGTGGAGGGCATGGCATGTGGTGCAGCGTATTTCGGCCTTGACGATCCCATGTACAGGAATCTGGGACTGTTGCCGGGTGTTCATTACGTCTGTTACGACGGCACGGTTGCGGACCTGATGAACAAGGTCGGGTTTTTCCAGCAGCACCCGGAACAGTTGAAAAAAATTGCCGAGGCAGGTTGTCAGTTTGTCAACAGCCATTTGAGGGCCGCTGTTGTTTACGACCGGTTCATCAATGCGCTGAAGCGCACAGTCCATTCCAGAGCGTTGGTTTGAAATGGCAGCGCGCCCCGCCAAGATGTCGTTCTCCAGGCTCGGGCTGATCAATATCTGCATCAGCTTGGTTGGCGCGCTGGCCACCTATTTTTCACTTTCGCTGATGGCGCAGCAGTTCGGCGGCACGGCTGTCAGCGATGCGTATTTTTACCTATTCTCCCTCACCACCATCTTCACCGCCCTGATCGCCAGCGTGCTTTCCGCCGCGTTTCTGCCGGTATTCATCGAACTCAAAGTGCGTCATGGTATGGATGCAGCCAACCAGTTTGGCAGCATTGTTTTAAGCTGGTGTTTGGTGGGCTGCCTGCTGATCGGAGTCGGCACCTTCGCCTTTCACGATGCCTTTTTCGCTACCGTGTCGAAATTCGGCGAACTGAAGCTGCACCAGCAAAGAAGCATCCTTATCTACTTCGCACCGGTTTTCTGTGTTTCGGTAATGTCGGAATACTTCCGGCTGGTACTCATCGCATTGGGCGGCTATACCGTGGCGGCACTAGGTGCCCTGCTGCCGCCGGTCATTCTGGTGGCTTTGCTGCTGTATCCGGATGAGAACCTCAGACAGGAGTTGCTCGCCTTGTCTCTGCTGGCATCAAAATCCGCCGTCCTGCTGATGCTGCTGTGGATGCTCAAAGGCCGCGGGATACGGCTAAGGTTCCTGATCGCCAAAAACCATGCGGCAACGCATTTCCTGACAATTTCCGCCCCCTATGCCTCGGCCGGGCTGATAACCCATTTCGCCACGTTTTTCTTTGACTACATGGCAACGGGCCTGGGTGTCGGCATACTGACATCGACAACCTATGCCCAGCGTCTCTTTACCATGCCGGTGGCGTTAATTATTAATCCGCTGTTAGAAATAGCGCGCGCCAGATTTTCCGAATACCGGGCGCTGAATGACATGAGGGCTTTTCAGCTTCAATATGACAATCTAGTGAAAATAATATTGTATTTTTCAATAGCCATTGCAGTTATTTTCTTCTGCTTTTCTAGAGAAATTGTAGAGGTACTTTTCCAGCGAGGTGCCTTTTCCGACGACAACGTGGAGGTGGCGGCGAACTGCCTTCAACTACTGGCTTTTTCCGTACCGCTGACCTGCCTATTCACCTTGAATGGCAGAACTGTGGAATCATTCCAGCGGCTTGTTTGGCCATCTTTTTTTGGCACCATTGGTAATATTTTTTTGATATTACTGACCTTTAACCTAGTCACCAAGCTGGGTTACAAGGGTATTCCTTATGCGCGCGTGGCTATCGATTTACTGTATTTTTTACCCTTCGGCTTCCTGGCTGTGCACTTCTTTGGTTTGGAAATTAAATTTCCTAATTTTCTAAAAACCTTGAGCCTAGCTGGCACGGCGGCAGCGATCCCTATACTTATTTATCTGATGGGAAAGCCCCAGTCCTGGCTGGATGATTTTCTTCCGCAACTCTGGGTGAACGCGGCTTTAATAGCATCTTTTCTTGCCACCTATCTGATTCTTATTCTCCTGATGGACCGCAAGCTTTTTAGCGTCGTCAGGAAATTGTTGAAAAGATAAAATGATAAAAATAACCCTCCGGGCCATGCGCCACGAGCGTCTGCCTTATGCACTGTTTGCCGTTTCCCGGAAAATGGCTGAGCAACTCGTTGGACGCCTGTTTGCGGGCTTTCTGGGCTGGAAAGGCGGCTATATAGGCCCCGGGGCCAGAGTTATGGGGTCTCGTCACATCAGCGTCGGCAAGCGCGCCTATATAAACCGGTACGCGTGGATTGAAGCGGTGCATACCTTCCGTGCACAAAGCTTCGCACCTGTCATCCAGATAGGGCGCGGCTTCAGCGCCTCCGACCGACTACATATTTCAGCCGTCAACCGCATAGAAATCGGCGATAACTGCCTGTTTGGAAGCGGCATCTACATCAGCGACCACAATCACGGCTCGTACAAAGGCACCGAGCACAGCGACCCGGCGCACCCTCCTGTTGATCGCGAATTGCTTTCATTGGGGCCCGTAACGATAGGCTCCAACGTATGGCTGGGAGATAACGTCATTATTATTGGCCCACTAAGTATCGGCGATGGTGCGGTGATAGGAGCCAATTCAGTTGTCTTGCAAAACATTCCCATGAATACCATTGCTGCTGGTAGTCCTGCAAAAACAATAAAACACTTTAATCGCACCAGTCAACGATGGGAAAAATAGATCAGTTTATTATAAAATATTTGCACCACATGCCATGGTAAAAATAATATCTCTTGATTCAAACAAAAAATCCAGCATGAACATGAATGCAAACATCAAAAAATCTCGGACTTCTTACTTAAGCTCACAACATGAAGAGCCTACCCACAAGAGGGCAAAATTAATTGCAATTTATTTCCCTCAATTTCACGAAATATCGGAAAATAATTCATGGTGGGGCAATGGATTCACAGACTGGGATAATGTAAAATCCGCAGCTCCGCAGTTTGAATCACATTATCAACCTCGATCGCCACTTCATAATAATTATTACGATCAATCACAAATAACAACATTAAAGTGGCAAGTAGATGTCGCAAAAAAGTATGGCATCTATGGATTTTGCCATTACCACTACTGGTTCGACGGAAAACAATTACTTGAAAAACCAACAGATATCTTCTTGGAAAACAAAGACATTGATTTTCCATTTTGTTTATCATGGGCTAATGAAACATGGTCAAGACGATGGGATGGAAATGACCACCAAGTGCTAATGCAACAAACGCACCCGCCAATCCATAAAAGTTGGAAACGACATTATGATTATTTAATCAAAGCTTGGACCGACCCAAGAGCCATCAAAGTAGATGGAAAGCCCGTCTTCGTGATCTACAGGCCGCATTTCATCGAAAATATAGATGAAATGCTTACTTTTTGGCGAGATTTAGCAAAGAACGATGGACTACCCGGATTATATTTTATCTTCCAAAAACAGTATGAATTACCAAACAATAGCCACTTGAAATCATTTGATGCCATTTTTCAATTTCAACCATTTGAGGCGGTGTACTCTCCAAATTTTTCAAAGAAAAATATTCAACAATCACTGCTATACAAGTTAATCCGTGGAATTCCCGAGCGTCACCTCGATATGCTGCGTGGAATCAAATCAAAATTTATAAAAAAATTAAAATTTCACGATTACGAAACCACCTGGAAACATATTTTAGAAATACGCCCAGATCAAAATCTAACAACTTTCCCGGGAGCTTTTGTAGACTGGGATAATTCTTCTAGATATAAAAATCGAGCAACAATATTTCGCGGGGCCAGTCCCGAAAACTTCGCCAAATGGCTTACCCGTTTAGTGGAAACGCTACCTCAGCGCAATCTTCCAGAGGATTTTATATTCCTTAATGCATGGAACGAATGGAGTGAAGGGGCATATCTTGAACCAGATGAGAAATACGGCCACCAATATCTCGAAGCCATCAGAGAAATAATATTTTTCAACCATGAAAAAACGGAACCAGTTGATACGCACCAATTCAAAAAAGAAAAATAAAAATGTCAACAGCATCAAGCAAATTTTCCGACTATTATAAACATTTGAAAAACATCAGTTTTACTGGGCGTATTTATAAAAAATATTATGCTTCGCCCATCCTTTATTTTTGTGTACTGCGCTTTGGTCACCGTATCGCCGAAATTGGCTGCGGGATTGGTAGCGGTATTCTGGGAGCGTTCCCTAAAACTGTCACTGGCCTCGAAATAAATCCTTTAGCAGTTGAACACTGCATAGCGGCGAAACTGAATACCCACCTGATCGAGAGCGATGGCAACTTTCCTGTCGCGGATGACTCAATCGACGCTTGTGTTCTCGACAATGTCTTGGAACACATTGAAAATCCTATAAAAATACTAAGCGAATGTCATCGAATAACCAAGAAAAATGGTGGACTAATAATTGTCGTTCCTGGAATTTCTGGTTATCAGTCGGACGATGATCATAAAATGTTCTATGACTCCCTGGCTCTGAAAAATTTGGATAAACGTTGGACTTTAATAAATATTTTCTCAACACCATTTTTCATTCAAAACAAAATATTATCAAAAAATTTTAAACAATACTGTTTGGTTGCAACCTTCAAGAGGGTCTGATGTTTTTGTGTATACCCACACACGTCACAGCCGCAATGCTTTATGCCAATTTCTGCTTATCTAAAAATCTGTGAATAATTCACCTCCCAAGGTCGCGGTCGCCCTTGCTGCTTATAATGGTACTGCTTATATCGCCGAGCAGGTTGATTCCATCCTGAATCAAACAGGCGTTGAGGTAACCATTTTTGCCAGCGTTGATGCATCTTCAGATGGTACCGAGGCTTGGTTTGAGCGTTTGGCAAAAGTTGAATTTCGAGTCAAATTACTTACCTGCGGAGAGGTATTTGGTAGTGCAGCACCCAACTTTTTGCGGGTGATCCGAAATTTAAATTTGGAAGATTTTGACTATCTTAGCTTCTCGGATCAAGACGATATATGGGACCGAAACAAGCTGATTCGAGCGCACAGGCAAATGACTGCCCATGAAGCGAATGGCTATTCAAGCAATGTGACTGCATTCTGGCCATCTGGAAAAATACAGCTGATAAAGAAATCGCAACCACAAAAAGAATGGGATCATTTTTTTGAAGCTGCCGGTCCCGGTTGTACTTACGTTGTCCGTCGAAATCTGGCTTGTGCTTTGCAATTCACAGCACGCCAGCATCGCGATACATTGTCGAGACTGCGCTATCACGACTGGTTTATTTATGCCTTTGCACGGATTAACGGTCATCGCTGGATTATTGATGAATACCCGACCTTGTTGTACCGCCAACATGCGACAAACCAGGTCGGTGTTAATGTGGGCTGGAAACCTTTTTTGAAAAGAGTTCAAAAGATACGCACCGGAGAGGCCTTGGGACAAGCGACTTTAATTGCACAAGTCTCGGGCTTACCCATGGGGCACCCGGTGATAAATTTACTAAAAGGTGGACGTATAGGCATCTTGCGTTTGGCATTAAAAGCACCGCATTGCCGACGCAAACGGATTGAACAAGTATTTTTCTTTTTCTCCTGCGTAGTGGCCGCGATATGGATTCCTTCACGGAGATTAGGAGAATGACTTCAGACGTTGTTATTACGGGTGCAACAGGCTTTGTAGGACGAGCGTTAATGCTCAGAATAGGCGCAGATTCCTCTTGGAATCCCAAGCCTCTCCAGCTGCCCGACCACGCATTCCACAGAAGTGGGTTCCAGCAAACTTCGCAGGAAGGGGGCTCTGAGCCCAAAACTCAATGGGCCCGCATGTTGGCAGGTGCAAATACCGTCATTCATCTCGCCGCCCGGGTGCATGTGATGAATGACACGGCACCCGATAAACTGGCCGAATTTCGTAAGATCAATGTGCTTGGAACAAAAAATCTGGCCCTTGCCGCAGTGGCCCATGGTGTAAAACGCTTCGTGTACATCAGCTCAGTCAAGGTCAATGGTGAATTAACGCTGCCAAAACAAGCATTCACCGAAAAGGATGCAACGCACCCATCCACCCCCTATGCCGTCAGCAAGTACGAAGCGGAAATCGCTCTGCGCCAAATCGCATCTAAGACCGGTATGGAAGTCACCATCATCCGCCCGCCCCTGATCTACGGCCCCGGTGTCAAGGCCAACTTCGCCGCCCTATTACGTGCGGTGGCACGGGGTGTGCCACTGCCGCTGGGTGCCATCCACAACCTGCGCAGTCTGGTTGGGCTGGGCAATCTGACGGACTTCATCCTCGCCTGCATGACCCACCCGGCGGCCGCGAACCAGACTTTCTTGGTCAGCGACGGTGAAGATTTGTCCACAGCTGCATTGGTTCGCCGTATGGCGCAGGCTATGGGTCGCTCTGCGCACCTATTGCCTATACCGCCCTGGCTGTTGCAGGCCGGGGGCAGCGTGCTGGGCAAGCACGCAGCAGTGCAGCGCCTTTGTAGCAACTTACAGGTAGACATCCGCAAGGCCCACGACCTGCTGGGCTGGACTCCCCCTATCAGCGTGGATGAAGGCCTGCGTCGCACCATCGCAGGAATGCAGTGATGAAGCGCTTTTTCGATCTACTCATGGGCATAGCCATATTTTGCATCCTGGCCCTCCCCATGCTGCTAGTCGCCCTGAGCGTGCGCCTTACCTCCCCCGGCCCGGTGCTCTACTGGTCCAACCGCGTTGGCAAAAACAATAGCATTTTCTCTATGCCAAAGTTCCGCTCCATGCAGATAGATACTCCGGCAGTAGCTACACATTTACTAGCAAATCCTGATAATTACCTGACCCCTATCGGCAGCTTTTTGCGCAAGAGCAGCCTGGACGAACTGCCTCAGTTGTGGAGCATTTTGAAAGGCGATATGGGCTTTGTCGGGCCGCGCCCTGCGCTGTTCAACCAGCACGATCTGGTGGCCCTGCGCACGGCCGAAGGCGTACACACCCTGGTGCCGGGCCTGACGGGTTGGGCGCAGATCCACGGGCGCGATGAATTACCGATTCCGTCCAAGGTGGAACTCGATGCCTACTACCTGCGCCACCGCTCTTTCGGCCTGGATCTGCGGATTCTGGCGCTGACCTTCTTCAAGGTATTGCGCCGTGACGGAATAACGCACTGACCGCGTTTTAAAATCGCGGGTTCGGCGACATTCGCCCTCTTTCCCTAACGTATTGCCCCATGTCTGAAAACACCCTCCCCGCCGTTCCAGCCCAAGACGAAAACCAACTGATTCTGGAGCGCCGCGAAAAGCTCAAAGCTATCCGCCAGCAGCAAGCCGAGGGCAAGGGTGTTGCGTTCCCCAACGATTTCAAGCCCACAGACCACGCCGCCAGCCTGTTTGAGCGCTTCAACGGCCAGTCCACCGAAGAGCTGGCCGCCCTGGGCGCAACCGCCAAGGTGGCAGGCCGCATGATGCTCAAGCGCGTCATGGGCAAGGCCAGCTTTTGCACCCTGCAAGACGCGTCGTTTGGTGACACGGGTGGCCGTATCCAGATCTACATCAAGGGCGAAGACGTTGGCGCGGAGCTGTACGCCAGCTTCAAGCACTGGGACCTGGGTGACATCGTGGCGGCAGAGGGCACGGTGTTCAAGACCAAGACCGGCGAGTTGTCGATCCACGCCACCCGCGTGCGCCTGCTGACCAAAAGCCTGCGCCCCATGCCCGACAAGTTCCACGGCATGGCCGACCAGGAAACCAAGTACCGCCAGCGCTATGTCGATCTGATGACCGATGTGGAGGCCCGCAAACGCTTCCTGGCGCGCAGCAAGGCCGTCAGCGCCCTGCGTGAATTCATGGTCGGCCACGACTTCCTGGAAGTCGAAACGCCGATGCTGCACCCCATCCCCGGCGGTGCCAACGCCAAGCCGTTCAAGACGCACCACAACGCGCTGGACCAGGAAATGTTTCTGCGCATCGCGCCCGAGCTGTACCTGAAGCGCCTGATCGTCGGCGGCTTCGAGCGCGTGTTTGAGATCAACCGCAGCTACCGCAACGAAGGCATCTCGGTGCGCCACAACCCCGAGTTCACCATGATGGAGTTCTACGCGGCCTACTGGAACTACCAGGACCTGATGGACTACACCGAACGCCTGATCCGCGATGCCGCCCAGCGCGCCACCGGGTCGCTGCAACTCACCTACACGGGCAAGCCGGTCGATCTGAGCCAGCCGTTCGAGCGCCTGACGATTGTGGAAGCCATCCAGAAGTACACCGAGGCGGGCGACGACGTCCACAGCGCCGAATGGCTGACCAACGCGGTGAAAAAACTGGGCCTGACGGAAGCCAAAAATAAACTGGCGGGCCGCACCCTGGCCAGCTTGCAGGTGCTGTACTTTGAGGAAACCGTGGAGAGCCAGCTCTGGCAACCCACCTTCATCATGGAACACCCCACCGAAATATCGCCCCTGGCCCGCGCCAACGACGACCGCCCCGAGGTGACCGAGCGCTTCGAGCTCTACATCACGGGCCGCGAATTCGGCAACGGCTTCAGCGAATTGAACGATGCCGAAGACCAGGCCGCCCGTTTCAACGCCCAGGCGTCTGCCAAAGACAGCGGCGACGACGAAGCCATGTACTACGACGCTGATTTCGTGCGCGCTCTGGAATACGGCATGCCCCCCACCGGCGGCTGCGGCATCGGCATCGACCGCTTGATGATGCTGCTGACCGACAGTGCCAGCATCCGCGATGTGATTCTGTTCCCGGCACTCCGAAAAGAGTAACTCATATGCTTTTTAGGCTTCCAGCGCTTATTCAATAAGCGTGAGCAGCTATAAAAAACGCAGCACCTGCTAAGGCACCAGCCACAGTGCCTGCATGTAGGCGGGCTGGGTCATCAGGGTGTCCCAATCCAACGCCGGGGTCGCTGGCAGCAGGGCCTGGCGGCGGGCTTCGCTGGCTTCATCGGGCTGCCATTGGCCCTTGAGCTGGGCCTCCGTCAAGCCGTTCAACAGGGCATCCACTTCCTGGCCATCGCCCACGCTTTGGTTGCACAGCAATGCCAAGTCACACCCGGCTTGCAGCGCGGTAATGGCCGCTTGGGTGTAGCTCAGTTCCTGGCCGTCAATCTGGCGGGCTCCGGCCATGCTCAGGTCGTCGCTGAAGATGGCGCCCTGAAAGTCCAGCTTGCCACGCAAAATCTCTTGCAGCCACTTGGCGGAAAAGCCCGCCGGGCGCTTGTCCACCTTGGGGTAGACCACGTGGGCGGGCATCACGCTGCTCAGGCTGGTGTTCAGCCAGCCATAGGGCGCGGCGTCATCGGCAAGAATGGCTTTCAGGCCGCGCTTGTCTACCGGAATCGCGGTGTGCGAGTCGGCGGTGACGAAGCCGTGACCTGGGAAGTGCTTGCCGCAATTGCCCATGCCCGCCCGCAGCAGGCCGTGCATGAGGCTCTTGGCCAGCATGCTGACCACGCGCGGGTCGCGGTGGAAGGCGCGGTTGCCGATCACGCTGCTGTCGCCATAGTCCAAGTCCAGCACCGGGGTGAAGCTGAAATCTACACCGCAGGCGCGCAGCTCGGCGGCCAGCACGTAGCCGCAGGCGGTGGCGATGTTGGTGGCCTGCAAGGCATCCGCCATCCACAGCTCGCCCAGCACATGCATGGGCGGCAGGTGGGTAAAGCCGTCGGTCTTGAAGCGCTGCACCCTGCCGCCCTCGTGGTCCACGCAAATCAGTACGTCCGGGCGAACCTTCTTGATGGCGCGGCACAGGGCGGTAAGTTGCGCCCGGTCTTGCCAATTGCGGGCAAACAGAATCAGGCCACCGACCAGCGGGTGTTTCAGGCGCTGGCGGTCTACTTTGGTCAGGCTGGTACCGGCAATGTCAATGATCAAAGGTGCGTGTTGGGACATGGCAATACTTTATAAAAAATAAGGCTCTAGCGCATATATAACCTGCGCTAGTAGCTATTAATACTATAGCAATTCGTTATGCGAGTGGCGACTGCTCCACCACCACAAAACTGGCGGCGTAGTCGGTCTCATCGGTCACGGTGACATGGGCGGTCAGCTTACGTTCTTCAAACCAGGCTTGAAGCACACCGTGCAGCACCAGCACCGGCTGGCCGCTGGGCAGGTTGCCAATTTCGCACAGCCGCCAGGTCATGGGCATGCGCATCCCCATGCCGATGGCCTTGCTGAAGGCTTCTTTGGCGCTGAAGCGGGTGGCCAGAAACCGCAGACCGCGCTCGGGGTTGCGTTCGCTGCGTTGGCGCCAGACCACCAGTTCGGCATCGCTGAGCACCTTTTCGGCAAACCGGTCGCCATGCCGCCCCAGGCTGGCGCGGATGCGGCGCACATCGCAGATGTCGGTGCCAATGCCGTAGATCACCCTAAACCTCCGGGCGGAAGGCTGCGTCAATACAGCGCAGGTAGTCTTGCACCGTGGCGGCGTAGCCCAGCTCCAGCGCGTCGGCCACCAGCGCGTGGCCGATCGACACTTCCTGCACCATCGGGCAGCCGCGCAGAAAGGTGGTGAGGTTGTCGCGGTTCAGGTCGTGGCCGGCATTCACTCCTAAATGAATAGCTGCTGCCGAACGTCCTGTCTGCACGAACTGCTCAAAAACCTCTTGAAAATTAGGCTGCCCAAAGGCGCTGGCAAAGGTTTCGGTGTACAGCTCGACGCGGTCCGCCCCGACCACTTTGGCCAGCGCCATAGAGGCGGGCACCGGGTCCATGAACAGGCTGACGCGCACGCCCAGGCTTTGGGCCTCTGCGATCAGGGGGCGCAGGCGTTCGCCGTCTTGCGCCAGGTTCCAGCCGTGGTCGCTGGTGAACTGGTCTTCGCCGTCGGGCACAAAGGTGCACTGCTGGGGGCGGCACTGGCGCACGAAGTCCATCAGGTTCTGGAACGGGTTGCCTTCGATATTGAACTCACGGCCCGGCCATTTTTTAAGCAGTGTGGACAGTTCGGTCACGTCTTCCGGACGGATATGCCGTGCGTCGGGCCGGGGGTGCACAGTGATGCCCTGCGCCCCCGCCTCCAGGCACAGCGTGGCCGCGCGGGCGACGCTGGGGATGCCCAGGTGCCGGGTGTTGCGCACCAGGGCGACCTTGTTGACATTGACGGAAAGCGCGGTGCGCGCGGGGGAATGTGTCATAAGGCTTGGAGGTCCATCATCAATTGCCGCGTATGCAGCGTTGCCATGCCGCAATGGTAGTGCAGCACCGCCCGCAGTTGGGGTTTCAGGCCGTTCAGCACCTCGGCGCAGGCACGCAAGGTGGCGGTAAACGGTGCGCCGGCTTGCAGCGATTGCTGGAGCGATAGCCACTGCGCGCCGCTGAGGCTGGCGCGGTCGTCCGTCTGGCTTTGGCGCAAGCCGCCTTCGGCCACCAAGCTGTAGCGGCCTGTGGGGTGCAGCGGCTCCAGTGTCATGGTTTGCGCGTCTAGCGACGGCAGCAGTCCGATTTCGCGCAGCAGCAGCAGCTCAAACGCCCGCAGCGCGGGTTGCAGCGCCTCGCCATGCTCGGAAGCCAGTACCTGCACCGCGACAGCATAGGCATCGAACAGCACGGCGTGCGGGTCGTCGCGGGCCAGCAGGCGCATCAGCAATTCGTTGAGGTAGTAGCCCGACAACAGCGCGTCGCCGGTCGGCATAACATGTCCGCCTACCCATTCGGCGGCCTTCAGGGTACGGATCTCGGCATCGCCGCCAAACGACAGCCGCAGGGGCTGCAAGGGCAGCAGGATGGGGCGGAAGTTGGAGGTCGGCTTCTTCACCCCCTTCGCCACAATCGCCATGCGGCCGTGGTGGCGGGTGAACACCTCCAGGATCAGGCTGGATTCGCTCCAGTCATAACGGTGGAGCACATAAGCGGGTTCATCCAGGGTGCGTTTGGTGGCCATAGTAGACAGAATGCACGCCTAGGCCTATCGGCAGCCTGGGGGTGTGCTTACTCAGTCGCCGTAGCCGAAGGAACGGACACGGGCCTCGTCATCGGCCCAGCCGGAGCGGACTTTGACCCAGACTTCAATAAACACCTTGGCATCCATCAGCTTTTCGAGTTCGACACGGGTTTCCATGCCGATGCGCTTGATGCGCTCGCCCTTGTCGCCGATAACCATAGCTTTGTGGCCATCGCGCTCGACCACGATGGTGGCGGCGATTTTCAGCAGCCGCTTCTGGCCTTTGCGGGCGGGCGGCTCTTCTTCGAACTTGTCGATGATGACGGTCGAGGTGTAGGGCAGCTCGTCGCCGGTCAGGCGAAACAGCTTTTCGCGCACAGTCTCTGCCGCCTGGAACTTCTCGCTGCGGTCGGTAAGTTCGTCTTCGGCGTACCACCAGCCCTGCTCGGGCAGGTACTTGGCGCAGATGGCGAACAGACGCTCGACATCCTTGGCGTTCTTGGCCGACATGGGCACAAATTCGGCAAAGGCGTGGCGCTCTTGCATGGTTTGCAGCCAGGGGGCGATTTCGGCCCGGCGGTGTATGTTGTCCAGCTTGTTGGCGATCAGCAGCACGGGAATGTCTTGCTTCAGCAGCGACAGCACCTTGGCATCGGCCAGGGTGAAGCTACCGGCTTCGACCACAAACAAGATCAGGTCCACATCGCCCACCGCGCCCAGCACGGTTTTATTCAGCGAACGGTTCAGCGCGTTGTTGTGGTGGGTTTGGAAACCGGGGGTATCGACGAACACAAACTGGGTGTTCTCGCGGGTGCGGATGCCGGTAATCCGGTGGCGCGTGGTCTGTGCCTTGCGCGAGGTGATGCTGATTTTTTGGCCCACCACGGCATTGAGCAGGGTGGACTTGCCGACGTTGGGCTTACCGACGATGGCCACCAGGCCGCAGCGCTGGCCGGTGGTGTCGCCGCCGGGCGCTATTTTTTTCAGCCCGGCCAGCATGCCTTCCAGCGAGGACAGTGCATCTTCAGGAACGTCAGTGGATTCAGGAATAGGATTTTGGGTTGCGGTCATTTTGGAGCTTTCACGGTGACGGCTTTAGATTGAAGTTTGACCAGCATGGCCGCCGCCGCCGCCTGTTCACCAGCGCGGCGCGAGCCGCCAATGCCGCGCTCGGCAAGGCCAAGCTCAACAATTTCACATTCCACATCGAAGGTTTGCCGGTGGGCAGCCCCCAAGGTGCTGACCACGCGGTAAGCGGGTACTTTCATTTTGCGACCCTGCAACCACTCTTGCAACTCGGTCTTCGGGTCTTTGCCGATGGCCTGCATCTGGGGGTTGATTTCCACCTCTTTGAACAAGCGGTGGACCAAGGCTTCGGCCGCAACGTACCCGGCATCCAGGTAGACGGCACCAATCACGGCTTCCAGGGCATCGGCCAGGATCGAAGGGCGATTCTGGCCGCCGGAGCGGGCTTCACCCTCCCCCAGGCGCAGCACACTCGGCAAATCCAGCACCACAGCCAGCTGGTGCAAGGTGTCTTGCTTAACCATATTGGCACGGACGCGGGACAGATCGCCCTCGGGCAAGTCTTTGAGCCGGGTGTAGAGCAAGCCCGCCACCGACAAATTCAAAACCGAATCCCCCAAGAATTCGAGCCGCTCGTTGTGGTCGGCTGAGAAGCTGCGGTGGGTGGTGGCACGCACCAGCAATTTTCCATCGGAAAAAACATGTTGCAGTCTCTGCTGCAACGCTAAAAGGCCATCGTTCACGCTATTTGCTGGTCCCGGTGTATTTGATGAGTAAATAGGCCGGGCCTACCAATTCAAGTTCTTTGTTATAGGCCACGCGGACCACGACCTTGTCACCGTTTTTGGTGACTTCCAAATCCTTGCCGGATACGGACGAGATGTCATCCACGGCGGCGGCCTTGTCAAAGATCATGCGCACTTCGGGCACGGTATTGCCAGACTTGGATTTTTCGAGGGCTTTCAAAATGGCCTGGTGCTCAATCACCGTCGGCACCAGCTTGGCACCCACGACAAACACCGAGAAGATCACGACACCATAAAAGATGACCCCCATAAAAGACAGGCCACGCTGCTTGGATTTCAATGCACGTTTCATACGGGTTCTTTCAAAACTAGTGGAACGCGCCAATGCGCTTGATGTTGCCGAAATTCATCCACACAAAGAAGGCCTTGCCCACGATGTTTTTGTCAGGCACAAAGCCCCAGTAGCGCGAATCCAACGAGTTGTCACGGTTGTCGCCCATCATGAAGTACTGGCCTTCAGGGACTTTACAGACCACGCCTTCGACGCTGTACTGGCAGTTTTGCCGAAACCCAAAGTCCTCGGCACCTTGCACAAATGCCGGGCGATTTTCATCGTTCAGCAAACGGTGCGGCTGGTCACCCAGTTTTTCCTCAAACTGCTTGAAGTAGCGCATCTGGTCTTCGTCGAAAAAATCCGACACGGCCTTGGTATCAATCTCTTTACCGTTGATGGTCAAACGCTTGTTGATGTAGGCCACTTCGTCACCCGGCACACCCACCACCCGCTTGATGTAGTCCAGGCTGGGCTTGGGCGGGTAGCGGAACACCATCACATCCCCACGCTGGGGTGGTGTGCCATCGGTGAGCTTGGTATTGAGCACCGGCAAACGTACGCCATAGTGGAATTTATTCACCAGAATCAGATCGCCCACCAACAGCGTGGGAATCATCGAGCCCGACGGAATTTTGAACGGCTCAAACAAAAAAGAGCGCAACAAAAAAACCGCCAAAATCACCGGGAACAAACCCGCTGTCCAGTCCAGCCACCACGGCTGTTGCAGCAACAGCGCCTTGGTGTCGGGTGACTCGGTATCGACTTGGGTGATCCCCATTTTGTTGAGTTCCGCCAGCCGCTGCGCCTTGGATTGCGCCAGTGCCACCACCGCCCGCTGGCGTTGGGGTAAAAAGTAAAACCGCTCGGCCAACCAGTACACACCGGTGACAGATGTGGCCAAAAACAGCAGCAGGGCAAAGTTGCCCTCCAGCATGCCCATGTACCAAGACCCACCGTAGGCGACAAAGGCCGCCAGAATCATCGCCGTCAGAACTTGCATTAATCTTCCACCTGCAGAATTGCCAAAAAAGCCTCTTGCGGCACTTCTACCGAGCCGATTTGCTTCATGCGTTTTTTACCTTGTTTTTGCTTGTCAAGCAGCTTGCGCTTGCGTGAAATGTCGCCGCCATAGCACTTGGCAATCACGTTTTTACGCAGCGCTTTAATTGTCTCACGGGCAATAATGCCGGAGCCAATGGCCGCCTGGATGGCCACGTCGAACTGCTGGCGCGAAATAATCTCGCGCATCTTGGCAACCACGGCCCGGCCCCGGTACTGCGACTGGCTGCGGTGCACGATGATCGACAGCGCATCGACCTTTTCGCTGTTCAGCAAAATATCCACCTTGACCACATCGGCCGCGCGGTATTCCTTGAACTCATAGTCCATCGAGGCATAGCCCCGGCTCACCGATTTGAGCTTGTCAAAGAAGTCCAGCACGATTTCGGCCAGCGGCATCTCGTAGGTCAGCACCACCTGGCGGCCCTTGTAGGCCATGTTCATCTGCACGCCGCGCTTCTGGTTGGCCAGCGTCATCACCACGCCCACGTACTCTTGCGGCATGTACAGATGCACGGTGACGATGGGTTCGCGGATTTCTTCCATCCGGCCAGAATCGGGCATTTTGGCGGGGTTTTCCACCATGGTGATGGTGCCGTCTGCGCGCGCCACCTGGTACACCACGCTGGGCGCGGTGGTGATCAGGTCCTGGTCAAACTCCCGCTCCAGGCGCTCTTGCACAATCTCCATGTGCAACAAGCCGAGGAAGCCGCAGCGGAAGCCAAAGCCCAGCGCCTGCGACACCTCGGGCTCGTAGTGCAGCGACGCATCGTTGAGCTTGAGCTTTTCCAATGCATCCCGCAGCGACTCGTATTCGCTGGCTTCGGTGGGATACAGCCCGGCAAACACCTGCGGTTGGATCTCTTTAAAGCCGGGTAAAGCCTGTTCTGCCGGACCTGCGTTGTTGGGCAGCTTTTTGTCCAGCGTGACGGTATCGCCCACCTTGGCAGCCTGCAATTCCTTGATGCCGGCGATGATGAAACCCACCTCGCCCGCTTCCAGCGACTGGCGCACTTCGGTGGCGGGTGTAAACACCCCTAGGTTGTCGGCGTTGTAGCAAGCGGCCGAAGCCATCATGCGGATGCGTTCACCCTTGGCCAGGCGGCCATCAACCACGCGCACCAGCATCACCACGCCCACATACGGGTCGAACCAACTGTCGATGATCATGGCCCGCAATGGGGCCGCCGGATCACCCTTGGGCGCGGGCACCTTGGCCACGATGGCTTCCAGAATTTCGTCAATGCCCACACCGGTTTTGGCCGAGCACGGAATCGCATCCGTGGCATCAATGCCGATCACGTCTTCAATTTCCAGCTTGGCGTTGTCCAAGTCGGCGTTGGGCAGATCGATCTTGTTCAGTACCGGCACCACCTCCACGCCCAGCTCCAGCGCGGTGTAGCAATTGGCCACGGTTTGCGCTTCTACGCCCTGGCTGGCATCCACAACCAGTAGCGCGCCTTCGCAGGCCGACAACGAACGGCTGACCTCGTAGGAAAAGTCCACGTGGCCGGGGGTGTCGATCAGGTTCAGGTTGTAGATCTGCCCATCCTTGGCTTTGTAATGCAGGGCGGCGGTTTGCGCCTTGATCGTGATGCCGCGCTCTTTTTCGATGTCCATCGAATCCAGCACCTGGGCTTCCATTTCGCGTTCGGCCAGACCGCCACAGCGTTGGATCAAGCGGTCTGCCAGCGTTGATTTACCGTGGTCGATGTGCGCGATGATGGAGAAATTTCTGATGTTTTTCATCAACGAAAAGCTTTATTTAAAGGAAAAAACGAAAAAAGGGCGCGTCGAAAACGAACGCGCCCTGAACCAACAATCTTTGGCAACTGCGATAGCTGGAGCTTCATTGTAGGCAAAAAGCCTGGCTTGCAAAGTCCGGACACCCAGGTGGGTCATGCGTTGCAGGGCCACAACAGGGGACTTATGCACAATATATTCACAGGCAGGTGGATAGGTTTCTGGACAAGGTGTGGGTGGTTTGTAGGCCAGCAGCGTGCCACGAAATGGCTTACCGCATCGTGGTTTTCCGCACTTTTGATATGTCCAAAACCTACCAAACGAGGCATTGATTCTATCCAAAATCATTGCTAGGCCATTTTTAAGTTAGCAGCTGCCAACTTCATTGGTCTCTCAAAATCCCGCAGCCTCCTCAAGATGGAGGGGCTGGCGGCCCTTCTTTTTTACTTCACAGGCCGGATCAAGGCATATTGCGCCCACTCGCCCCGGCGCAACAGCAGGTTGATCGGCTTGTTTTTGTCCATTTTGGCAACTGCGGCCTCGAATTCTTTGACGCTGCCCACCTCGGCATTGGCGATGGCCACGATCACGTCGCCAGGCTTGACCCCTGCGCGGGCGGCCGCCTCGGTGGCGCTATCGACCTTGACACCGCCTTTGAGTTTGAACTCTTTTTTCTGCGCATCGGACAGTTCGCTCACCACCAAGCCCAACTGCTGGCCCGCCGACGAGGCCTTGGGCTTGTCTTCTTTACCCGAAGCTTTTTTGACCGGTTTGTCGTCTTCGATCTCGGCGATGGACACCGTCAGTTCCTTGGTCACCCCCCGGCGGAACACCGTCAGGCTGCTCTTGGAGCCGGGCTTTGTGTTGCCCACCAGACGCGGCAGGTCCGAGGACTTGTCGATGGTCTTGCCTTCAAATTTGGTGATGATGTCACCGGCTTCCACACCCGCCTTTTCCGCTGGAGAGCCGGTTTCCACACCACGCACAAAGGCCCCTTGCGCCTTGGCCAGCCCCACCGCCTCCGCCACTTCTTTGGACACGGTTTCGATCTGCACGCCGATACGGCCCCGCGACACCCGGCCCGAGGCGCGCAACTGGTCGCTCACCCGGGAGGCTTCGTCGATCGGAATCGCAAACGAAATGCCCATGAAACCGCCCGAGCGCGAATAAATCTGGCTGTTGATACCCACCACCTCACCGCGCATATTGATCAGGGGGCCGCCAGAGTTACCGGGATTGATGGCCACGTCGGTCTGGATGAACGATAAATAATCACCCGTGTCGCGCTGCTTAGCGCTGACGATGCCGGCCGTAACCGTGTTCTCCAGACCAAAGGGTGAACCAATCGCCATCACCCATTCGCCCACCTTGAGGCGGCCCACATCACCCAGCTTGACGGCGGGCAGCCCGGTGGCCTCAATCTTGACCAGGGCGACATCGCTGCGCTTATCAAAACCGATGATCTTGGCCTTGAACTCGCGCTTATCGGTCAGGGTCACCATGACCTCATCCGCCCCTTCCACCACGTGGGCGTTGGTCATGATGAAGCCATCGGCGCTCAGGATAAAACCCGAGCCCACGCCGCGTGGCACTTCTTCTTCCTGCTGCTGGGGTTTTTGCTGGCGCGGAGTCTGGCGCGGCATATTGGGGATGGGCACACCGAAACGCTTGAAGAACTCTTGCATTTCTTCGTCCATGCCATTGCCCTGGGCCGCATGGGCCGAGGCTTTTTCCAGCGTGCGGATGTTGACCACCGACGGTCCTACCTGCTCCACCAGATCGGTGAAGTCCGGCAGCGTGCGGGATTGCGCCCAGACCGGCGCGCTTGGGACCAAGGTGGCCACAGACACCAAAGCCATGCTGCACAACAGCGCAGCCGAACGGAAATTTTTCAAACTGACTTGGAACATCGTCCACCCCTTCACAAAATATACAGAGGACTTCCGCCGCGCTCTCTCTGTGCCGCCCGCTGGGCGCACAAAGTGTCTTGCGCAAGTCCGGATACAAAACCCTACTTTGCCCGGGTCAAACCCTGGGCAAACGCCTTCAACGTGGGCTGTGGGACCTCGCCCACCGCCGTCAGCCACCATGCGCCCACGCGGCGGGTGAGGGACTGGGTTGCACCCACGGCCATCGCTCCCTCTTGGGCATGGCGCTGGGGCTCGTACGCTTCGGCAAACAACGAGACCGAAGCCAGACCGTCGGAGAAAACCCACTGCACCGTGCTGTCCGCAGAGCCGCCCACCGAGCGGCGCATGCAGCCCATAGGTTTGAAGCCGGGCACGCCATTTTTCAAGACCCAACCCTCCGACAAAGCCGTGGTTTTGACCATCGTCGCCGTTTCCACGCGGTAGCCAGCGGTGTTGGCCATCATTTGGCCTAATTTGTCCATCTTCACCGGCGCGTCCAGCTGCAACTCAGAAAACGCCGCTTGCTGCAGCACCTGTCCATCGGCATCCAGGGTTTGCAGTTTGACCACCAGGCCGGTCTTCTTCTCGCTCCAGATGCGGTAGCCGTAGCGCAAGCCATCTTTAGGCTTGAGCTGCACCACGTCGGCATCAAACCCCGCCACACGCTCGCTGCCGGCCTGCTTGGCCGCATAAAACGAGGAAATAGCAAAGTCACCCGCCTCCAGCAAATGGGGAAACAGGCCCAGGGATTCACGTTTCTCCGTTACCGCCACCTTGGCATCGGGCAAAAAGGTGATCACCTGGTCGTTATGGCGGAAGGTAGAGCGGGGTGCGCCGGTCAGCGACTCGACCCGCTCCATCTGCTGCGTGCCGTCGCAGACATGCCAGATGCGTGCACTGGCCATATTGCCCGCACCCGACGACACCACAAAAGTACCCACATAGGCGCGCTTGCGCGAGGCATCGTGCATGCGCATCAGCCATTCGCTGACGCTGCGCTCAGGCACGACCGCAGCGGTGGCGGCAGGGGGCTCTGCAGGCCCCGCCTGCGCCAGCGGCACCAGCGTGCATAGCGCGGCCAGCAGGAATCCGTGGCGGGTGGTCATTTGCATATCGCTTGCCATACCCTCAGCGGGCGGGGGTTTCGTAAGTGGCATTACTGATAAAGCCCGCAGGCATCTGCAAGGCCGAGGTGCCGCCAAATTGCTTGTGCGCCGCCATCAAAGCATCCAGCCGGGCATCGCGCAGCATGACTTGGGGGGCACCATCGGCGCTGGCCACGGTTTGCAGCACCGGGGCTAGCGGTGGTATTTGCGCCAACTGCGCGCCAGACACGCTACTGCCCAAGCCGCCCGCCACGTTCCAGCCCACCGCCACGACAGCCAGCAGCGAGGCCACGCCGGCCACCATCTTCCAGCGGAAGCTGGGCGCGTTGGCAGCGGCATCTACCGATTCATTTTCAGTGTCAAATATGGCCTTAGCGCTTGATTCATATGCGGCTATAGCTATTAAATTAGTAGTATTTACCGCAGACACCAAAACCGGCTCCAGCGCAAGACGGCTCTGAAAACGGGCCAGAAAACCCGTGTCGTCGGCACCCACAGCCAGCTCATTGGAACGCAGCACATCGCCCACCACGTGGTAGGCGTGCCAGGTGGCCTGGGCTTCGGGTTGCTGCGCCACGCGCTCAACCGCCCGCGCAAAAGCCTCACCGCGCAATTGCCCATCGGCCAATGCCGACAGGGCATCCTGGGGGTTATTTGCGTGTTCTGTAGCCATCATCAATACCTTGGTTTCTTGGTTCTTGCTTACCAACGCTTACCAGCGTTTGCCAGACTGGTTCTCCAGCAGGGGCTTCACCCGCGCTGAGATCGCCTCCCGGGCCCGAAAAATACGCGACCGCACCGTGCCAATCGGACACTGCATCATTTCGGCAATGTCCTCGTAGCTCATACCTTCGATCTCGCGCAGAGTCACTGCCTGGCGTAAATCTTCGGTCAGCGCCGCCATAGCTTCATTCACGGCGGTGGATATTTGCTTGGCCGCCAGCACCGAGTCCGGGGTGTCAGGACTGGTTGGTTCATTCTTTCGGTAGTAAGTTTCATCATCGTCATCAGAAGGTCGCAGAGCGGCTTCCGACACCGTGGGATCGCGCTTGAAATCCATCAAGGTCTTCTTCGCAGTGTTGATGGCGATGCGGTACAGCCAGGTGTAGAACTGCGCATCCCCCCGGAACTTGGGCAGGGCACGGTAGGCGCGGATGAAGGTTTCCTGGGCAATGTCCTCCACCAGGTCCACATCACGCACCATGCGGCCAATCAGCCGCTGGATGCGGCGCTGGTACTTCACCACCAGCAACCCATAGGCCCGCTGGTCGCCCGCTACGGTGCGCTCGACCAACATCAGGTCGCTATCGGTGGCCGTGGCCGGGGTCGTCAAAAGAGGGGGAGGTAGTGCAGTCATGGTTCAGATCCGAGCGCACTGGAGGAGGCTTCAAGCGGTCTGGCGGGCGAATATACCGCACGGCGCAGGCTGCGCCAGAGCACAGGCTGTCGGGCCCGCTCGGCCCAGCACCACCGTGCCTGCCCCAACTCGGGCCGCAGCCGTAGCAGCAGGTGCTGCTGCAAATCCAGATGGGCGCTCACAACCACCGGGCAGCTTGCACCAGCACAGGTCCAAAACCACTGCTGACCATCCCAGCGCAGGCTCGCCTCCGGCGTTTTCCACCAGCCATACATTGCCTGCACGCCAGCCACCAACACCGCAAGCACCGCCAGGCCTTGCCGCCAACCCCAAAAATCCACCTGCCCGCACCAAACCGCTACGGTGGCCGCACCCAGCAGCCACAGCGCACACTGCGCACCTGCCTGAAAACGCGAACGCCCCACCGGATAAGTCACCGGTGGGGCGTTGTGCATACGGGTTGAGAGGTCTGGTTAAACGCGCTTGAACACCAGAGTGCCGTTGGTGCCGCCAAAGCCAAAGTTGTTCTTCACCGCCACGTCGATCCGCATATCACGGGCCGTATTGGCGCAATAGTCCAGGTCGCACGCCGGGTCCTGGTTGAAGATGTTGATGGTGGGCGGGCTCTTTTGGTGGTGCAAGGCCAGCACCGTAAAGACGCTTTCAATCCCGCCCGCGCCGCCCAACAAGTGGCCGGTCATGGACTTGGTGGAGTTCACCACCAGTTTCTTGGCATGGTCACCAAATGCCCGTTTGATGGCATTGGTTTCATTGGCATCCCCCAGGGGTGTCGAGGTGCCGTGGGCATTGATGTAGTCCACTTGGTCCGCATTGATGCCGGCATTTTTTAATGCCATCTGCATCGAACGGCGTGGACCGTCTTCGTTCGGCGCGGTCATATGGTAGGCATCGCCCGTCAAACCAAAACCGACGACTTCTGCATAAATCTTGGCTCCGCGCGCTTTGGCATGCTCGTATTCTTCGAGTACCACGACACCAGAGCCTTCGCCCAGCACAAAGCCATCACGGTCTTTGTCCCAGGGACGCGAGGCGGTGCGGGGATCGTCGTTGCGGGTGCTCAGGGCACGGGCGGCCGCGAAGCCCCCCAAGCCCAGCGGCGAAATAGCCGCTTCTGCGCCGCCGGCAACCATCACATCGCAATCGCCATACTCAATCATCCGGGCCGACTGCCCGATCGCGTGCAAACCCGTGGTACAGGCGGTCACCACTGCGATATTGGGCCCTTGAAAGCCAAATTTGATCGACACATGGCCCGAAATCATATTAATGATGGAGGCCGGTATGAAGAAAGGTGAAATCCGCCGTGCGCCACGGTTGACGTACTCGGTATGTGTTTGCTCGATCATTGGCAGGCCACCGATGCCGGAGCCAATATTGCAGCCAATGCGCGTAGCCTCTTCTTCGCTGAGGGCATCCCCGGTACGCAACCCGGAATCCAGAACCGCCTCAATCGCGGCGGCCATTCCGAGATGGATGAAGCGGTCCATATGGCGCGCTTCTTTTTCAGGAATCAATGTTGTTATATCAAAACCCTTGACTTCACCAGCAAACTTGCAGGAGAAGGGGCTTGGATCAAATGACTTGATGTGGTCAATGCCCGACTGCCCGGCCAGCAAAGCCGACCATGTATCGGCCACGGTGTTACCTACGGGGCTGACGCAACCTAAACCTGTGACGACGACACGACGACGGGACATAAATATATGGGGTGTAGTGGGCAGCTATATGCTGCAAAAAAACGGCACCGAGTGCCGCTTGTTTTCTACTGGCTGTATCCACGCAGGTTGCACACAGCCAGTCGAAAGAGGCTCATTAGCCTTTGGGGTGGCTGGTAGCGTAGTCGATCGCGTTTTGCACGGTAGTGATCTTCTCGGCATCTTCGTCCGGGATCTCGATGCCAAACTCATCTTCCAGTGCCATCACCAGTTCCACAGTGTCCAGCGAGTCTGCGCCCAGATCGGCCACAAAAGACTTTTCGCTGGTGACTTGGGCTTCTTCCACACCCAGTTGTTCGGCAATGATTTTTTTAACGCGTGCTTCGATATCGCTCATAGTTCCCTCTGAGGGTTGTAAAAGAATCCGTGATTTTAGCCGGGCTGCAGAAGATCCCCTGCCCAGACTGCCGTACGGATAGAACGGCTGGATTTTGTGTGAACTAGTACCTTGACCTTATTGTCAAAATACTGATTCCATTTTCAAATCATTTGTGCAGTAAGCGCACCGACAAAGAGAGTGCTTTTGCACGGCTAGGAGGGGCAACGACCTGCACGGATGATTTAAAAATGGAATTACATGTACATGCCGCCGTTGACGTGCAACTCCTGGCCCGTTACGTAGCCTGCCTGGGACGATGCCAAATAAGCCACGGCATGCGCCACATCGGCGGGCAAGCCCAGATGGCCCAGTGGAATTTGCCCCAACAGGGCTTTTTGCTGCGCTTCGGGCAGGCTGGCAGTCATATCGGTGTGGATAAAGCCAGGAGCCACGCAGTTGACCGTGATGTTGCGCGAACCCAGTTCGCGCGCCAGAGCCCGCGTCATGCCCGCCACACCGGCTTTAGCGGCGGCGTAATTGGCCTGGCCCGGATTACCCGATGCCCCAACCACCGAAGTGATGCTGATGATGCGGCCATAGCGCTGTTTCATCATGGTGCGCATCACCGCACGGCTCATGCGAAACACCGCCTTCAGGTTGGTGTCCAGCACCGCATCCCAGTCATCGTCTTTCATGCGCATGGCCAGCGTATCGCGGGTGATGCCCGCATTATTCACCAACACCTGCAAGCCACCGAACTCTTTGGTGATGCTATCGACCACCGCTTCGGCCTCGGCCGCGTCATTGACATCCAGCTTCTTGCCACTGCAACCCGGAAAGGCCGCCAGCGCCTGGCCAATGGCAGCCGCGCCCGCATCGCTGGTGGCGGTGCCGATGACCCTCAAGCCGCGCTGCGCCAGCTCCAGCGCAATCGCCGCACCGATACCGCGCGAAGCGCCTGTGACCAAGGCCACCTGGCCTGTAAATTCAACGGCACTCATTCGGCGGCTCCTAATAGTTGGGACTGGACCACGGCCATGCTGGCGGGGTCAAACAAAGGCAGACCGATCATGCCCGCATCAATGCGCTTGACCATGCCGGCCAGCACCTTGCCGGGGCCGCACTCGACCAGCGTAGTCACGCCATGGGCCTTGATGGCGGCCACGCACTCCACCCACCGCACCGGGCCAAAAGCCTGGCGCACCAGGGCATCGCGGATGCGGTCGGCATCCGACTCCACCGCCACATCAATATTGTTGACAACTGGAATCTGCGGCGCGGCGAACACTGTTTGTGCCAGCTTCTCGCGCAACTGCATGGCTGCTGGCTGCATCAGACTGGAGTGGAACGGAGCCGACACCGGCAAAGGCAGGGCGCGCTTGGCACCGCTGGCTTTGAGAACTTCGCAGGCTTTTTCTACCGCAGCCTTGCTGCCCGCGATCACCGTTTGGCCTGGGTCGTTGAAGTTCACCGCCTCAACGACCTCCCCTGCAAATTCAGCACCCAAAGCACGCATAGCGCTTGTTACATCTGCACAACCAGCTATTACTTTGGTAGCATCCAAACCCAAAATCGCGGCCATAGCCCCGACCCCCACCGGTACGGCGTTCTGCATCGCCTGCGCCCGAAAGCGCACCAACGGCGCGGCCTGTGCCAGCGTCAATACGCCAGATGCCACCAGCGCAGAATATTCGCCCAGCGAATGGCCCGCCACCACGGCAGGTGCAGCACCAGTTTCAGCCATCCAGGCGCGGTAGGCGGCTACGGCGGCCACCAGCATCACCGGCTGGGTGTTGGTGGTAAGGGCCAACGCCTCCTTGGGACCGTCTTTGATCAGCAGGGCCACGTCTTCGCCCAAGGCATCGGAGGCCTCTTGCAGGGTTTGGCGCACCACAGGATGGTCGCCCCAGGCATCGAGCATGCCGACTGACTGGGAACCCTGGCCGGGAAAAATAAAAGCGAAATGGTTCATGGATTTTATGAGTCAAAAATGCCGGTAGCGCTTATTACGCCTGCGCAAAATGCTACAAATTTAGCAGCACTGCACCCCAGGTAAACCCGCCACCCACACCTTCAAGCATGAGGGTCTGGCCCGGCTTAACCTTTCCGCTGCGCACACCGAAGTCCAGCGCCAGAGGAATCGACGCGGCAGAAGTATTGCCGTGCTGGTCCACGGTCACGATGACCTTGTCCAGTGGCATCTTCAGCCGCTTGGCAGTGCTTTGCATTATGCGGATATTGGCCTGGTGCGGAATCAACCAATCGATGTCGTCATGGGTTTTGCCGGCCTTGGCCAAAGCGGCGCGTGCAGCCTCTTCCAATACGCCCACAGCCAACTTAAACACGGCTGGACCGTCCATCGTGAGCATGGCATTACCGACCACGGCACCACCAGACACCTGGCCGGGCACGCACAAGATGCCCACGTGTTTGCCATCTGCATGCAGGTCGCTGGCCAGAATACCGGGTGTATTCGAAGCCTCCAGCACCACGGCACCCGCACCGTCACCAAACAGCACGCAGGTGGTGCGGTCGGAGAAATCCAGAATCCGGGAGAAAACTTCAGCCCCGATCACCAGCGCCTTGCGGGCCGTGCCGGTGCGGATCATTGCGTCAGCCACCGTCAGGGCATACACAAAACCGCTGCACACGGCCTGCACGTCAAACGCCGGACAACCGTGGATACCCAGTTTGTTTTGCACGATGCAGGCGGCCGAGGGAAAGACCATGTCTGGCGTGGACGTGGCCACAATAATCAGGTCAATCTCTTGGGCCGGAACACCCGCCGCCTCTAGTGCATGCCGGGCGGCATGCACCGCCAAGTCACTGCAAGTGACATCGGCAGCGGCGAAGTGGCGGGCTCGGATGCCAGTACGCTCCACGATCCAGTCATCTGAAGTTTCGATACCTTTGGCGGCCAGCTCGGCTACCAGATCGGCATTGGTCAATCGACGGGGGGGGAGATAGCTACCGGTGCCGGTGATGCGGGAATAAGGACTCGTCATGCGCTCATGGTTGCGGTCGTGTCCGGCGCATGTGCCACAGATACCGTCAAAAGCGGCGCTGCGTGCGCAATGCGGGCCTGGACACGGTCCAGCAGGTTGTTTCGGGCTGCATCATACGCCCGGTGCAAGGCCTGCTCGAACGCAAATGCGTCCGCCGAACCGTGGCTTTTAAACACCAACCCGCGTAGACCCAACAAGGCCGCACCGTTGTAGCGCCGATGGTCCATACGTTTTTTAAGCGCAGATAACACCGGAGTAGCGAGCAATGCCGTAAATTTAGTGAAGATGTTGCGCGAGAACTCGGCACGCAAAAAATTGACAATCATGTTGGCCAGGCCTTCGCTGGTTTTCAGCGCCACGTTGCCCACAAAACCATCGCACACGATGATATCGGTCGTGCCCACAAAAATGTCGTTGCCTTCGACGTTGCCGTAGAAGTTCAAATCGCCCGCACGTGCAGCAGCCCGCAGCAATTCACCCGACCGCTTGATGGTTTCGTTGCCCTTGATGGCTTCTTCGCCAATATTGAGCAGGCCTACTGTGGGGTTCTCGTTATCGCTGAGCACCGACACCAGGGCCGAACCCATCACGGCAAACTGCAACAAATGCTCTGCCGTGCAATCCACATTGGCACCCAAATCCAGCACCGTGGTGGCGCCGCCTTTGGCATTGGGGATTTGCCCAGCAATCGCGGGGCGGTCGATACCGTCCAGTGTTTTGAGCACATAGCGGGCAATCGCCATCAAAGCCCCGGTATTACCCGCCGACACCGCCGCTTGGGCCATGCCCAGCTTGACCTGGCTGATCGCCACGCGCATAGAAGAATCTTTCTTCTTGCGCAGGGCAATTTCAATGGAGTCATCCATACCCACCACTTCGCTGGCCGCAACGATCTGGGCGCGCGGATGCACGAAGCCCGCCAGACTGGCAGGCAAACCCACCAGCAGCAGCGAAACATCAGGGGTATTGTCGAGAAAATGGCGACAGGCGGGCAGCGTAACGCTGGGGCCGTGGTCGCCACCCATGCAATCCACAGCAAGTGTGATCATGGTGTAGCAGCGCCGGTCGGCACACTAACTTTCATGAACTCGGGTGCAGAGCACCCCGAACCATGAAAGTTGTTTCACATTAAGTCTAGACATAGCAGGCATCAAAACAAAGGCCCGTGGCTACGGGTTACGTAGCACCGGGCCTGTGATGGCGAGCGCAGCTTAGGCTTCAGATTTATTTTTCAGCACCTGGCGACCACGGTAAAAACCGTTGGGGCTGATGTGGTGGCGCAGATGGGTTTCGCCGGTAGTGGACTCCACTGCGATACCAGGCACGTTCAGTGCGTTGTGCGAACGGTGCATACCGCGCTTGGAAGGGGACTTTTTGTTCTGTTGGACTGCCATGGTCGGCTCCTATAAATATGTGCTGTAAATGCGTTTCAAGCTAAACGCTTAAAGATGAGAAACACACGAGAGGCCACTCCACTTTGAAGTAAAAAACTCAAAGCCTTTTCGCGCTAAGCCTTAGATTATAGCCCAAGGATGTGAAACTAGGCTAGCCCCCACCACGCAGCTTGGACAACGCAGCAAAGGGATGGGGCTTTTCAGACAAGGCTGTCTCAAAAGCCGGATCAACCACCTCCAGCGTGACCGCCACCGGGCATACGTCGTGGCGGGGCACCAGGGGGATCTCCATCAGCAGCTCATCCTCTACCAAAGTGGCCAGATCAAATGCGGGGTCGAGCGCCAGAACATCCTCTTCCGACTCATCGTCCAACGCGGCAGCGGTTTCTTCGTCGGCTACAAAGCGGAACGAGCGGTCTACCGCCAAAGGAATGCTGATCGGGGTCAGGCAGCGCTGGCAAGTCATGGGCAAGCAGGTATCAGCCTGGATGTGCAGCCAGATTTCGGCCTCACCGCTAGACACAGGACGCAACTCGCCCTGGGCACTCCAATTTACAACAAAATCAGCCTCTGGCGCAGATGCTTCCTGCGTAAGGCGCTCATATTTTGATAGTAATTCTTGGGCGGAGCGGGTGCTGGCAGCCTGTGCGAAGGCGCGCACGTCCAGGGGGGTAGAAGCAATCTCGGTTTTCATGGGCACAGTGTAAGAGAATCCCGCCATGCACTCCCCTACCCCCCGTACCCTGGTTTTAGGTTCTACCTCGCGCTACCGAAACGCGCTATTGCAACGCCTGCGCATTCCTTTTGAAACCGCAGCTCCGGACGTGGATGAAGCCCCGCTGCCTGGCGAATCTCCACGGGATCTGGCGCTGCGCCTGTCACTGGCAAAGGCCCGCGCTGTCGCGGCACGCTTTCCACAGGCCGTGGTGATCGGCTCTGACCAGGTGGCGGATTTGCACGGCGAACCGCTGGGCAAACCCGGCAACCACGCCAACGCGGTAGCGCAATTGCGTCGAATGCGCGGCCAGACAGTGGTGTTTCAGACCGCACTGTCGGTGGTCTGCCTGGAAACCGGCTTTGCGCAGACCGCGCTGGCCCCGGTACAAGTGCTGTTTCGCGACCTCAGCGATGCCGAAATCGAAGCCTACCTGCTGGCCGAGCAACCCTACGACTGCGCGGGCAGCGCCAAAAGCGAGGGCCTGGGCATCAGCCTGCTGGAACGCATCGACAGCGATGACCCCACCGCCCTCATCGGCTTGCCGCTGATCCGCACCTGCCAATTGCTGCGTGCCGCCGGAGTGGTGCTGCTATGACCCCCGGAAAACTCTATTTGGTACCCGCGCCGCTGGACTTTGGCTGTGCCGCCCAAACGCCGCTGGAAGACGTGATGCCTCTGGGAACCTTGCGTGTGGCCGCTCGCTTGCAACACTGGGTGTGTGAAAACGCCAAAACCACCCGCGCTTACCTGAAGCGGGTGGACGCATTGGTGCCGCTGGTGCAGCCCCTACAGGCATTGCAGATCCAGGAGCTACCGCGCGAAGTGCATAAAAAAGGCGACCACAGCGGCAACTTTGATGCCAAGCCGCTACTGGCCGCTGCCTTGCAGGGTTTTGACATCGGATTGGTGAGCGAAGCGGGCATGCCTGCGGTGGCCGACCCGGGCTCTTCCGTGGTGCGCGCCGCGCACGAGTTGGGACTGGAAGTGGTGGTGCTGGTCGGCCCGGTATCCTTGCTTCTGGCCTTGGCCGCCAGTGGATTGAATGGGCAAAACTTTGCGTTTGTCGGCTATGTGCCCCAGGCAGAACCGGAGCGCGGCCAAAAAATCCGCGAACTGGAGGCTTTGGCATTGAAAACCGGGCAAACCCAGATTTTTATCGAAACACCCTATCGCAACGCGTCCCTCTTGCAGGGCCTGCTACAGACTTTGCAGCAAAACACCCGTTTGGCAGTCAGCAGCGGGATGACACTGGAGGCCCCCCGTACTGTTAGCGACACGGTGAAAGGCTGGCGACAAAAAAACAAAGCGGGCCTGGTCAGTGACCAGCCCGCCGTGTTTGCCATCGGGCGCTGATCAGCGCAGCGCAGGCATGCTCTGCAAGGCCCGCACGGCACCCTCGCCAATCGCCGCACCAAAGCGCTTGGCCAGGCGTTCGGCCACGTTTTCACGGCGGGTGTAGTCGATCAGTTCTTCGGCCTTGACGACTTCGCGGGCGACGTAATCCAGATTACCCAGGTGGTCAGCCAAGCCCATTTCCACGGCTTGCTGGCCGCTCCAGAACAGGCCGCTGAAGGTTTCAGGGGTTTCTTTCAGACGCTGGCCCCGGCCGGTTTTGACGGCATCAATGAACTGGCTGTGGATCTGGTCCAGCATGTTTTGGGCAAACGCGCGCTGGGTGTCGCTTTGCGGGCTGAACGGATCGAGAAACCCCTTGTTGGCACCGGCCGTGAGCAGGCGGCGCTCCACGCCGAGTTTGTCCATCAGCCCGGTGAAGCCAAAGCCATCCATCAACACCCCAATACTGCCGACGATGCTGGCTTTATCGACGTAAATATCGTCGGCAGCCACCGCGATGTAGTAGGCCGCCGAGGCACAGGTTTCTTCCACCACGGCATAAACAGGCTTTTTGTGCAGCACTTTCAGCCGCCGGATTTCGTCATTGATGATGCCGGCCTGCACCGGGCTGCCGCCGGGCGAGTTGATGAGCAAGACCACGGCTTGGGCCCCCTCGTCTTCAAACGCACTGCGCAGCGCAGCCACCACAAATTCCGCCCCGGCATCGGCACCCGAGGCGATCTCGCCCTTGATTTCGACCACGGCAGTGTGGGCGGTAGATTTATCGATGCTGGGTGCCGTGCGCGACAGGCCGATCCAACCTGCCACCACAAAGCACAGCAACCAGGCCAGCCGCACAAAATTGCGCCAGCGACGGGCGGTTTTTTGCTCTGCCAAAGCCGCAAAAGCCAGCTTCTCTAGCGTGGCACGCTCCCAACCTGGCGTGTCACTCGGATGCGGGCCTGTCGGGGTCTGGAGGGTGGATTCAAATGGTTGTGTGGGTTCGGTCATCGTGCGAGGGAGCAGTGCATTGCCAAAACGGCAGCGCTGCATCCATAGGGGTTAAAAATAAGGGTTAAAAATCAACAGCTTGCAATTGTTCACGAGTATGCCAGCGCACAACGCTGTCAGACTCCGATAGGGTTATCTTCACCAGCCCGCCCCGGCAGGGGCCACCGCCACAGTCGCCGGTGTCGGGCCGGTAGGCGGCACCGTGGGTGGCACACAGCAACCATTCGCCAGAGTCGTCAAAAATGCGGTTCGGCTGGTAGTCCAGCTCCATCGGCACATGGGTGCAGCGGTTCAGGTAGGCGTGGGGTTGGCCGTTGTAGCGAATGGCAAAGGCGCGGCAGTTCTCGCCCTGGTAGACCACATCAAACGGCACGGCCTCGCCGCCATCGCTCAGGTCGCCGGTGCTGCACAGGGGGATTTCGTCCATGGGTACGGATTCCAAAAAATTAACCGTGCGCCAGCAGCCAGGCGTGTAACTCAGCAACCGTTTGGGCCACAAAGCGCGGCTTGAGCGCGGCAAACGCCTCCGTGGTGTGCGCGCCGTAGCCCACGCCCACACTGGCGCAACCGGCGTTGACCGCCATTTGCAGGTCGTGTGTGGTGTCACCCACCATCAGGGTGCGCTCGGGGGCCACGCCAAATTCGCGCATCAGCTCATGCAGCATGCGCGGGTGCGGCTTGCCCTGGGTTTCGTCGGCGGTGCGGGAGCCGTCAAACAGGCCGTGCAGCTCTACCGCCTGCAAGGTCTCATCCAGGCCCCGGCGGGACTTGCCAGTGGCCACGGCCAGGCAATGCTGGCGGACCTTGAGTTGGGCCAACATGGGCAGCACCCCGGCAAACAGGCTGATGTCGTGCTGGTGCGCCAGATAGTGGTGGCTGAAGCGCGCCCCCAGCTCGGCATGGCGCGAGGCTGGCACGTCCGGCGCGGCATGGGCCAGCGCGGGGATCAGGGCCATGCCGATCACATACGAGGCCGCCGCATCGCTGGGCACGGTTCCCCCCACGTCGCGCACCGCCTCCTGGATGCTGCGGGTGATGATGGCCGTGGAGTCGAACAGCGTGCCGTCCCAGTCAAAGGCGATCAGGTCAAATTGCCGGGCTTGGCTAGCGGCCATAGACATCTTCAAAGCGCACGATATCGTCCTCGCCCAAATAGCTGCCGGACTGCACTTCGATCATTTCAAGATCGACACGGCCCGGGTTTTCCAGCCGATGGGTGGTGCCCAGCGGGATGTAGGTGGATTCATTTTCACTGACCAAAAAGGTGGCCTCGCCCTTCGTGACCTTGGCCGTGCCAGACACCACGATCCAGTGCTCGGCGCGGTGGTGGTGCATTTGCAGCGACAAGGTGCCGCCGGGCTTGACCACGATGCGCTTGACCTGGAAGCGCGCGCCATTGTCCACACTGTCGTACCAGCCCCAGGGGCGGAAGACTTTGCGGTGCAGCTGGCCCTCGGACCGGCCTTGTTGCTTGAGGCTTTCGACGATCTTTTTCACGTCCTGGGTTTTGTCCTTGTGGGCCACCAGAATCGCGTCGGCGGTTTCGACCACCACGATGTCGTCTACACCCACGCAGGCGATCAGGCGGCCTTCAGACAGGGCCAGGGTGTTGCGGCAGTCGTGCAGCAGCACGTCGCCCTGGGCCACGTTGCCCGCGCCGTCTTTGGGCAGCACCTGCCACAGCGCGTCCCAGGCGCCCACGTCGGACCAGCCCGCCGCCAGCGGAATCACCACGCCCGTTGGCAAACCGGCTTGGCCGGAGGCGATGCGCTCCATCACCGCGTAGTCAATGGAATCGCTGGGGCAGGCGGCAAACAGGTCTTTGCCGACGCGCACAAATTCGCCGTCGGTGCTGCCTGCATCCCAGGCGGTTTGGCAGGCGGCCAGAATGTCGGCGCGGCACACGGCCATCGCCGCCAGCCAGACCGAGGCCTTGACCATGAACAGGCCGCTGTTCCACGAATAGGTGCCTGCGTCCAGATAGCTTTGGGCCGTGGCCGCATCGGGTTTTTCAACGAAGCGGGCGATGGTGGATGCGCCGCCATTGCCGTAGGGCGCACCCGCTTGGATGTAGCCGTAGCCCGTTTCCGGGCTGTCGGGGGTAATGCCAAAGGTGACGACCGCACCCTCGGCAGCCAGCAACGCGCCCTGGCGCACCACGGCCTGGAAAGCGGGCTTGTCTACGATGACATGGTCGGCGGGCATGACCAGCAGCACCGGGTCGGCACTGTCCCGCAGTGCGGCCAGCGCAGCCAGGGTCAGGGCCGGGGCCGTGTTCCGGCCACAGGGCTCCAGCACGATGCTGCCGGGCTGGCCCATTAGGCGCAGTTGCTCGGCGATGACGAAGCGGTATTCCTCGTTGCAGACCACCATCGGCGCGACCAACGCGCCTACCCCTAGGCCCTCGACCCGGCGCACGGTGGCTTGCAGCAGCGAATCGTCGCCAATCAGCGGCAGCAGTTGTTTAGGGTACTTTTCACGCGACAAAGGCCACAAACGGGTGCCGGAGCCACCGGAGAGAACTACGGGTTGAATCAGCATAAAACTCCCAAAAGTAAAAAAACCAAGGGCCCCAGAACTTCATCAAAGGCCATTGGTTTTTATTATTGCAGAGCAACATAGCGCATTTCAGCGCCAACGGTCGGTTTTAGCCGGTATTGCGCAACGCCGCCGCAATTCCATTGATAGAAATGTGGATGCCGATCTGCACCCGCTCGTCGCCCTGCCCGGCCCGGTAGCGCCGCACCAGCTCCACCTGCAAGTGGTGCAGCGGGTCGATGTAGGGGAAACGGTGGCGAATGGAGCGTTGCAGCGAGGCATTGCCCGACAGGCGCTGCTTCTCGCCGGTGATCTGGGTCAGCGCGTGGGCGGTGCGGTGCCATTCGGCTTCGATGCTGGAGAAGATGCGCCGACGCAGCTTGGCATCGCTCACCAGCTCGGCATAGCGCGAGGCCAGCGCCAGATCGCTTTTGGCCAGCACCATGTCCATATTGCTCAGCAGGGTGCTGAAGAAAGGCCATTGGCGGTACATTTTTTGTAGCACTGCCAGCGCGTCCTTCTTGCCTGCGGGGCCGTTTTCATTCAAAAACACCTCCACCGCCGAACCAAAGCCAAACCAGCCCGGCAGGGTCAACCGGCACTGGCCCCAGCTAAAGCCCCAGGGGATGGCGCGCAGGTCTTCGATTTTTTGCGAAGGCTTGCGGGCGGCGGGGCGCGAGCCGATGTTCAGCTCGGCAATCTCGCGCAGCGGCGTGGATTCAAAGAAATAATTAGTGAAACCAGGTGTTTCATAGACCAGCGCCCGGTAGGCGGCCATGCTGGCGGTAGAGAGCTGCGCTGCCGCCTTCAAAAACGCCGGGGTGGCGGATTTGGTGGGTTGCAGCAGCGTGGCCTCTAGCGTGGCGGCCACCAGGGTTTCTAAATTGCGGCGGCCGATTTCCGGGTTGGCATATTTGGAGCCAATGACTTCGCCCTGCTCGGTCAGGCGGATCTGGCCGCGCACCGTGCCGGGGGGCTGGGCCAGGATGGCCTGGTAGCTCGGGCCACCGCCCCGGCCCACTGTGCCGCCCCGGCCGTGGAACATGCGCAGGGTGATGTTGTGGCTGCTGGCCAGCTGGTCAAACAGCTCGACCAGCGCGATCTCGGCGCGGTACAGCTCCCAGTTGCTGGTGAAGATGCCGCCGTCTTTGTTGCTATCCGAGTAGCCCAGCATGATGTCTTGTTCTGCCCCGCTGCGCTGCACCAGCTCGGCCATGTCCGGCAGGGCGTAGAACTCGCGCATGATGGGCGCGGCATTGCGCAGGTCTTCAATGGTTTCGAACAAGGGCACCACGATCAGGTCGGCGGTGGCCTGGTTGTCCAGCGTGCGGTGCATCAGGCCGACTTCTTTTTGCAGCAGCAGCACTTCCAGCAAATCGCTCACCGTTTCGGTGTGGCTGATGATGTAGTGGCGGATGGCCTGCGCGCCATAGCGGGCGCGGGATGCGCGGGCCGCCTCGAAAATCGCGATTTCCTTGCAGGTGTGCTCAGAGTACGTGGCCCCCACCACGCGCAGCGGACGCGCGTCGTTCAACAAACCCATCAGCAGGGTGCGCTTGGCCATCTCGTCCAAGGCGGAGTAATCGGCCTGGATGCGGGCCGTGGCCAGCAACTCGGCCACCACTTCTTCGTGCTTGTCCGAGCTTTGGCGCAAATCCACCGTGGCCAGGTGGAAGCCAAACACCTCCACCGCGCGGATCAGTGGGTGCAGGCGCTCGGCGGCCAGCGCCGCACCGTGGTTGGCTAACAAAGAGTTTTCGATGGTGCGCAGGTCGGCCAAAAAGTCTTCCGCCAGCAGGTACGCGTTTTGCGGCGCAACGGCATGGCGGGCGGCATCGCCCCCGGTCAGACTCTTCAAAGTGGCGGCCAGGCGGGCGTAGATGCCGGTCAAGGCCAGCCGGTAGGGCTCGTCCTGGCGGTGCACATTGGTGTCGGGCGAGCTGGCCGCCAACGCTTGCAATTCGGGCGACATACCGGCCAAACCGGCCGACAGCGACAGCTCGCCGCCCAGGTAGTGCACCTCGGTCAGGTAGTGGCGCAGGGCTACGTCCGACTGGCGTCGCAGCGCGTATTCCAGGGTTTGCGCGCTGACATTCGGGTTGCCGTCGCGGTCGCCGCCAATCCACTGCCCCATGCGCAAAAAGCTGTGCACCGGGTGGTCGCCCAACGCACCTTCCAGGTCGGCGTAGATTTTGGGGATCTCGCGCAAAAAGGTCGATTCGTAGTAGCTCAACGCGTTTTCGATCTCGTCGGCCACGGTCAGCTTGTTCATGCGCAGCAGGCGGGTTTGCCACAGCTGCATCACGCGGGCGCGCAGCTGCGCCTCGTTGGCGGCCAGCTCGCGCGGAGCCAGGGCATCTTTGGTGGTGCCCACCAGGGTGCGTTCGCGCAAGGTGTCGCGCACCGTCAGCAGGCGGGCGATATCACGCTCGGCATCCAGAATGCTTTTGCGCTGCACTTCGGTGGGGTGGGCGGTGAGCACCGGGGCCACGTAGGCGCGGGCTAGCGTTTGCGCTATTGTTTTAGGAGCTATACCCGCCCAGCGCAGGCGCGACAGAGCCACTTCGATGCTACCTTCTTGGGTGTCACCGGCACGCTCGTGCACGGCGCGGCGACGGATGTGGTGGCGGTCTTCGGCCAAATTGGCCAAGTGGCTGAAGTAGGTGAAGGCGCGCATCACGCTCACCGTCTGGTCGCCGGTCAGGGTCTTGAGCAGCTTTTTCAGGGCCTTGTCGGCCTCGGCATCGGCATCGCGGCGAAAGGCCACCGACAGCTTGCGCACCTGCTCCACCAGCTCAAATGCGGCATCGCCTTCTTGCTCCCGGATCACGTCGCCCAAGATGCGGCCCAGCAGACGGATATCCTCCACCAGTGGGCGCTCGTTCGCCTTGTCGCGGCTGGCCGAACGGCCCACGGCAGTTGGCGCTGGCTTGGTGCCGGTCACTTTGGAGAGCTTGGGGGCGCTGGGGGAATCGGCCGGTGTCATGCGTGGACTTCCTAAAAATGCGGTAAATAGCGTGGAAATGGGCTGAAAAGTGTCTAAAAATACGAGCAAACCCCATGCTAGCATCCAGTACCCCCCCTCAATTACCAATCGGTTACTGGTTTGCGCACTAATTCCTTGCCTTCTTTGAAAATCGTGATCGCTACGCGCGAAAGTCGTCTGGCCCTTTGGCAGGCGGAACACGTCAAAACCCTGTTACAAAATCTGGGCCACAGCGTCAGCCTGCTGGGCATGACCACCCGTGGCGACCAAATTCTGGACCGCTCCCTCAGCAAGGTAGGCGGCAAGGGCCTGTTTGTGAAAGAGCTGGAAGTGGCGCTGGAAGAAGGCCGCGCCGACATCGCCGTGCATTCACTCAAAGACGTGCCGATGGACCTGCCCGAGGGCTTTGCCCTGGCCTGTGTGCTGGAGCGCGAAGACCCTAGCGATGCTTTTGTCTCCAACCGCTACGCCACGCTGTCCGACGTGCCCCTGGGCGGCGTGGTCGGCACCTCCAGCCTGCGCCGAACCGTGCTGTTGCGCGCCCTACGGCCCGATCTGCGCATCGAACCCTTACGCGGCAACCTCGATACCCGCTTGCGCAAGCTCGACGAGGGCCAGTTCGATGCCATCGTGCTGGCCACGGCTGGGCTGCTGCGACTAGGCCTGCCCGAACGCATCCGCAGCCGCTTTGCTGCTACAGACATGCTGCCCGCCGCCGGGCAAGGCGCTTTAGGTATTGAAATCTGCGCCGACCGGACCGATCTGGTGGCCGCCCTGGCCCCGCTGGCCCACACCGCCACTTGGCAGGCCGTGGCCGCCGAGCGCGCCGTCAGCCGCAGCATGGGAGGCAGCTGCTCCATGCCGCTGGCCGCGTTTGCCACCTGGATGGATGGACAACTGCATATAGATGCAGCCTGGGGCGATGCCGAACAGCCCGCGCCACTGGTTACCGCCCGCGCGCAAGCCACCGTCACCGATCTGACCAGCGCCACCGCCCTGGGCGAACAGGTGGCTGCGCAGTTGCGTGCAGGCGGCGCAGCCTAGCTTTGGCCTCGGTCATCGTCACCCGGCCCACGCAAGATGCCCAGCGCTGGGTGCGCGGACTGTCCGCACAGGGGCAGCACGCCGTGGCCCTGCCGCTGATCACCATCGCACCGGCGGCGAACCCGCTGCCCGTGCAACAGGCCTGGCAACACTGGGCCCGCTACCAGGCGGCCATGTTCGTCAGTGGCAACGCCGTCAGCCATTTTTATGCATTAAATAAGCCTCTAGCGCATATTCCACCTGCGCAAGCAGCTATAAATACCAGAGCATGGGCCACCGGCCCCGGCACCGTGGCAGCACTGCACCAGGCGGGCGTGCCAGCCGCGCTGATCGACGCACCCGATGCATCGGCAGGCCAGTTCGACTCGGAAGCCCTGTGGCACATCGTCGCCCCCCAGGTGCACCCCGGCAGCCGCATCCTGGTGGTGCGCGGCAGCGACCACACCGGAGAAGCGGCGGGGCGCAGCTGGCTGGCCGAGCAACTGGCCACCGCCGGAGCCCAGCTCGACACCGTGGTGGCCTACGAGCGCCGCGTACCGGTGTGGACGGCCGACCACATCGCCCTGGCCCGGCAGGCCTGCACCGACGGCAGCGTATGGTTATTCAGCAGTTCCGAGGCCATCACCCACCTGCACAACCTGTTGCCCGGCCAGGACTTCCGCGCCGCCCGCGCCGTCACCACCCACGCCCGCATCGCACAAGCCGCACGGAATATGGGTTTTGGTGTTGTTTGCGAGTCACGCCCGCTGCTTGCCGACATAGTCGCATCGATAGAATCGCTGGCATGAATGCCGAGCTGCCCACAGAAAACTCCACCCCGTCCAGCCCCTCCGTGACACCGCCGCACAAAGGCTCCAGCATGCCCACGCTGGTGGCGGGTGGTGTCGCCGTGCTGGCCCTGGTCAGCAGCGGCATGCTGTGGCAAAAGCTCAGCCACATCCAGGAACAACTGGCCCGCCAAAGCGCCGATGCCGGAGCCCAGGCTGTAGAGGCCCGCACCATCGCCCACCAAGCCCTAGACCAGGCCCGCGACATTGCCGCCCGCCAGGCCGTCACCGATGCCCGCATCAGCGAAACCACGCTGCAACGCACCCAGCTCGAAGACCTGATGCAAAGCCTGTCGCGCTCACGCGATGAAAACCTGGTGGTCGACATCGAATCCGCCGTGCGCCTGGCCCAGCAACAGGCCCAGCTCACCGGCAGCATAGAACCCCTGCTGGCCGCCCTGAAAAGTGCCGACGAGCGCATCACCCGCGCCGCCCAGCCGCGCCTATCGCCCTTGCAGCGGGCCATCGCCACCGACACCGAGCGCATCAAAACCGCCACCACCACCGACACCCCCGGCCTGCTGGTCAAGCTCGACGAACTGGTGCGCCAGGTGGACGAAATCCCCACCGCCAATGCCGTGGTCGCCGCCTCCGCCGTGGGCGCGGGCAAAACCGCCCCGCCGCTGGCCGCAGAATGGTGGCAGCGCGCCCTCAACCTGGTGCACCAGGAAGCCCGCAAGCTGCTGCGCGTGAGCCGCATCGAACAGCCCGAAGCGGCGCTGCTGTCGCCCGAGCAAAGCTTCTTCCTGCGCGAAAACCTCAAACTCAAACTGCTCAACGCCCGCCTGGGCCTGCTGGCCCGCCAACTGGTATCCGCCCGCGCCGACCTGGCCGCCGCCGAGGCCGCGCTGAACAAATACTTCGACCCCGCCTCGCGCAAAACCCAGGTCATGGCCACCCTGCTGCAAGAAGTGCAAGGCCAAATGAAGACGGTAGAGCTGCCGCAGGTCGATGAAACCCTGGCCGCCCTGGCCACAGCCGCTGCGGGGCGCTAAGCATGCGCGCAATTGCCTGGCTCCTGGCCTTGTTTGGCGTGGCGGTGGCCACCGCCCTGCTGGCGGGTAACAACCAAAGCACGGTCACCGTTTTCTGGCCGCCGTACCGCATCGATCTGTCGCTGAACTTGGTGCTGCTGCTCACCGTGGCCACTTTTATTGCGCTGCACTTCGCCCTGAAAGCCTTGTCGGCCCTGTTTGCCATGCCGCAGCAAGCCCAGCGCTGGCGCTTGCAACAAAAAGAGCGGGCCACCCACGCCGCCCTGCTGGATGCGTTCTCCCATCTGCTGGCCGGGCGCTTTCTGCGTGCCCGCAAGGCCGCCGAAGTAGCGCTGCGCCAAGAGCAAGCCCTGCTGGCCAGCGGCCACCCCCTGGCCCACGGCGACAAGCTACGCGCCCTGGCCCACCTGGTGACAGCCGAAAGTGGCCATTCACTACAAGACAAAACCACCCGCGACATCCACTTGCAACTGGCCCTGGACAGCACTGCCCAGCGCCACACTCTGGACCCCCAAGAAACCCGCGAAGGCGTGCAACTGCGCGCCGCCCACTGGGCGCTGGCCGACCGCGATGCCGATGCCGCCCTGCAATGGCTGGATACCCTTCCCCAAGGTGCCGCCCGCCGCACCCTGGCCCTGCGCGTGCGCCTCAAGGCCACCCGCTTGGCGCGCCAAACCTTGCCCGCACTGGAAACCGCCCGCTTGCTGACCAAGCACCGGGCCTTCTCGCCCGCCGCCGCCCAAAGCATCCTGCGCGGCCTGGCGCTAGAACTCCTACAAACCGCCCACGATCCGGCCCAACTCCAACGCGCTTGGGCCGAACTGGACCCGGCCGAACGCCTGATGCCCGACGTGGCCATCCAGGCCGCCCAGCGTCTGGTCACATTACAAGGCGATCCCGCTATGGCCCGCCTCTGGCTGCTCCCCATCTGGGAGCAGATGGTGGCCCACCCTGAGCAAGAACACGCCTACGCCACCAAGCTGGTCCGGGCACTGGAAGCCGGACTCGCCAGCCACGACAGCCCACCCGACCTGCCTTGGCTGCACCGCATCGAAGCCGCCCAGCAGCGCAATCCGCGCGATGCCCGGCTGCAATACCTGGCTGGCATGGCCTGCCTGCGCCACCAGCTCTGGGGCAAAGCCCAGCAACTGCTGGCGCAATCCGTCCACCCACTGGACGACCCCAGCCTGCAACGCAGCGCCTGGCGTGCCCTGGCCGCCTTGGCCGAGCAGCGCGGCGACACGGCGGCAGCACAAGCCGCTTATAAGCAGGTCGCAGGTATATAGGTACACCCCCAGGCTTGCTCACTGCCCGGGATCGGCTTGCAAAGCCGAGAACGCATGTAGCAGCGCCAACCCCCTTGCAGGGGGCGAACCCAGTGGCCCGGCAAAGCCGGTTCCACGGGTTCCTGCGAGGCGTGCGTTCTGCCTCTTGGTGGGCGGGGGATCCTTGAATTTCTACTTGTTTTTATAGGTTCAAATAGTGCTCTAGCGCATATTCAATTTGCGTGCGCAGCTATAAAAAATAGAGTTAAAAGTAATAGCAAACCCATGCCAAAAAAAATGGACCCGAAGGTCCATTTTTTAGATGTAGCCACTACAGCTACGCACACCCGGCTTCAGCCAGAACGTCCGCCCGCCAAGAACACCGCAGAACTGGCTTTGCCAGGCTGCTGGTGTTGCCCCCTGCAAGGGGGGTGGGCGTAAACACGCAGTGTGTAGCCTGGGGGTGTTCCTAAAACGGCAGGTCCATCTTGCCTAGGTCGCGCTTGGTTTCGACCATCACCAGGGGTTCAGCCTGGATGGGGGCTACTGCGGGACGTACGCGGGGTACATGCACCACGGTGGCTTCGGCGGCAATCGCGGCCTGGACGGCAGCGGCGCGCTCTGGGCTGGTGCCCACCCATTGCAGACCCGAGCTCTGGGCCAATTGGTCCAGCTCGGCGGTCGGCAGGGCGAACACCGGCTTGGGTGCGATGGCAACGGCCACCGGGGCTGCCACAGGTACTACCACCGGCGCAGACACCACCGGTGCAGCCATCTCGGCCACCACGACGGGGGCAGGTGCCGCCACCGGCTCTACCACCACCGCTGCTGCGCGCTCTACCAGAGACTCGGCTTGCGGCTGTGCGTCCGACTCCACGGGGTTGGGCACAAACGCGGCAGGTTCACCGGAGTTGTCACGCGGCGCGCGGTCCTTGCGGTCGCGGCCATAGCGGTCACGGGAGCGCTTTTCGCGGCGCTGGGGCTCTTCGCCTTCGGGACGGGCTTCGTCGCTGCGTTCCGCCACGGAGGCATCGGCATCGGCGGCTACCGACAAGGCTGCATCGGCTTCCGTCGCGGCCTGGGCTGCAGCGAAGTAGGACGGACGCTCGGGGCGCTCGGCAGGTTCACGGTCCATGCGGGATTCGCGGGGCTCGCGCTCGGCACGGGGTTCGCGGTCGGCACGGGGCTCACGCGCTGGGCGGGGCTCGCGGTCCGCACGCGGTTCGCGCTCTGGGCGACCATTACGACCCGCTTCGGCTGCGGATTCAGTGTTGGCTTCGGGCTGGGCCTCGCGGGGGGCGCGGGGTTCACGCAGGTCGGGACGGGGCTCGTCTTGGCGATCCTGGCCTGGGGCCGCGTCTTCACGCGGGCCACGGCCACCACGGCTACCGCGTGGGCTGCGCTCACCGGCACTGCGGGGCGCGCGTTCTGGACGCACCTCGGAGTCGCCTACTTCGATGTTGGCGGCGCCGTCCATCACCGCAGCGTCCATCCCTAGGGCCTGAGCGTCCACCTCGGAACGCTCACGCGGACCCTGCTGGCGCTCACCTCGGCCACGGCCACCCCGGTTGCCACGGCCGGCGTCGCCTTCAGCACGCGGTGCCTCATTGCGCTCTGGGCGGTCTGCACCATTGCGTGGAGCGCGCTCTGGACGGGCTTCCTGGCCTTCACGGGGCTCGGCATTGCGGGGACCACGGCCACGGCCTTGGCCTTCGGCTGCTTCTTCGCGGCCACCACGGCCATTGCGACCGCCTCGGCTGGCACCGTCACCCCGTGGGTTACGGGGGTCACGCTTGGCTTCGGGTTTGGGCGCATCGGTCACCGTGGACGACACGACAGCAGCTACCACCACGGGCGCAGGCGCGGCACCAAACAGGTTTTTCAACCAACCGAAAAAGCCCGCCTCTACGGGCGCAGCGACCGGCACGGTCACCGGCGCCACCACAGGCACAGGGGCCACGGCCTTGGGCGCAACTTGCGGTGCAGGTGCATCGGGCAGCACACCCTTGATCACCGGGGTTTGCTTGTTGGTGGGCTCTTGGGAGCGGCGCGTTACCGAAGTGGACTCGTCCACCACGTCGGCCATTTTGTAGCTGGCTTCGATATGGTCCAGGCGCGGGTCGTCGTGCTTCAGGCGTTCCAGCTTGTAGTTGGGCGTTTCCAGCGTTTTATTGGGCACCATCAGCACGTTGATGCGCTGTTTCAGCTCAATCTTGGCGATCTCGGTGCGCTTCTCGTTCAGCAGATATGACGCGACATCCACCGGCACTTGGCACATGACCGAGGCAGTGTTGTCCTTGAGCGACTCTTCCTGGATGATGCGCAAAATTTGCAGTGCGCTGGATTCGGTGTCACGGATATGGCCGGAACCACCGCAGCGTGGGCAGGGAATCGAAGCCCCTTCGCTGAGCGCCGGACGCAGGCGCTGGCGGCTCATTTCCATCAAACCAAACTTGCTGATGGTGCCAAACTGGACCCGGGCGCGGTCTTGGCGCAGCGCGTCGCGCAGGCGGTTTTCGACGTCACGGCGGTTACGCGACTCTTCCATGTCGATAAAGTCGATCACGATCAGGCCGCCCAAATCGCGCAGACGCATCTGGCGGGCCACTTCTTCGGCGGCTTCCAAGTTGGTGCGGGTAGCGGTTTCTTCGATGTCACCACCACGGATGGAGCGGGCCGAGTTGACGTCCACCGACACCAGGGCTTCGGTGTGGTCAATCACGATGGCACCGCCGGAAGGCAACTGCACGGTGCGGGCGTAGGCCGATTCGATCTGGTGCTCGATCTGGAAGCGGCTGAACAGCGGCGCGTCATCGCGGTAGCGCTTCACGCGGGCGGCGTGCTCGGGCATGACGTGGGCCATGAACTGCTGGGCCTGCTCGTACACGTCGTCGGTGTCGATCAGGATATCGCCGATGTCGGTGTTGAAGTAGTCGCGGATGGCACGGATCACCAGGCTGGATTCCTGGTAAATCAGGAACGCGCCCTTGCCCTGCTTGCCGGCACCGTCAATGGCGGTCCAGAGCTTGAGCAGGTAGTTCAGGTCCCATTGCAGTTCAGGCGCGCTGCGGCCGATACCGGCGGTGCGGGCAATGATGCTGGAGCCATTGGGGTATTCCAACTGGTCCATGGCTTCTTTGAGCTCGGCCCGGTCGTCGCCTTCGATGCGGCGCGATACGCCACCGCCACGGGGGTTGTTGGGCATCAGCACCACATAGCGACCGGCCAGCGACACAAAGGTCGTCAGGGCTGCACCCTTGTTGCCGCGCTCTTCTTTTTCGACCTGGACCAGCAGTTCCTGGCCTTCGCGGATCGCATCCTGGATGCGGGCCTGGCTGGCGGACACGCCTTGGGCAAAGTATTGTTTGGAGATTTCCTTGAACGGCAAAAATCCGTGGCGGTCTTCACCGTAATCGACAAAGCAGGCTTCCAGCGAGGGCTCGACGCGGGTAACTACCGCCTTGTAAATGTTGCCCTTGCGTTGTTCGCGCCCCTCAATTTCAATTTCATAGTCGAGCAGTTTTTGCCCGTCCACAATCGCCAGCCGACGTTCTTCCGACTGGGTTGCGTTAATCAGCATCCGTTTCATGGTGCGCTTCCTTTAACTGGACCACGGGGGGTCCAGCAATGTTCTTCAATTCAATACGGCCCAAATCGGGCCTATTGATGCCTGAACCAACGCGCGGAAACAGCCGGAATGACCCAAGACTGCACTAGGTAAGCCTGGGCTCACAAGGTGACAGCGGGGGGAGGTAGAAGGAAGCGGGGGATGTGTTGGCTTGAACAGCTACTAATTTAATAGCTGCTCGCGCATAGTAGATCTGCGCCAGGGGTGATTCCATGCCAAAAACCGGGGCCATAACCGGAGCTATGAGCCACCGCCAGCAGGTTTGAAGTATCACCATCAACACAAGAGTTCTCGCTTCGATCCGTTGAGCAAGCTGGACACACTGCAAAGCGCAGAGGTTCAGCCAGGCAAGTTGGGGGGTATTCCGTATCTGTATTTCCATCGCGTCAGCTCGCCCCATCCGCTTTTGCTGCTAACGGAGCCTTGGGTGCTCGGGTTGGCGGCAGATCACATCGGGTGGCATCGACTTCGCAGCGCCGTAGATGCAATGCTCTAAACTGTGGTGAATCAAGCACTTACGACACGACGCTGGTGAAAAATATTATAGGGGCTAACACCCCACCCCCCATGCCAGAAGTCAAATTCATTACGGTCGACCCCGACGATGCCGGACAGCGGCTGGACAATTTCCTCATGCGCCACCTCAAAGGCGTGCCCAAAACCCACGTTTACCGCATCATCCGCAGCGGCGAAGTGCGGGTGAATAAGGGCCGTGCGTCCGCCGACACCCGCGTCAACGGTGGCGACGTGGTGCGGCTGCCCCCCACCCGTATTTCCGAACGCGTAGCCGTTAAAGCCGAAGCCATGTCCGCCGCCTCGGCCCCGGCCCGCGAATTCCCCATTCTGCTGGAAGACGAGCACCTGCTGGCCATTGACAAGCCCGCAGGTGTGGCCGTGCACGGCGGCAGTGGTGTGAGCTTTGGGGTCATCGAGCAACTGCGCATGGCCCGACCCAAAGCCCCATTTCTGGAATTGGTGCACCGCCTGGACCGCGAAACCTCGGGCATTTTGCTGCTGGCCAAAAAGCGCAGCGCCCTGAAAAACGTACAAGACCAGTTCCGCGACCGGGAAACCGGCAAAACCTATCTGGCGCTGGTCATCGGCCAGTGGCCCGCAAACAAAAAGGTACTGGACAAGTCTTTACACAAATACCTGCTGCCCAATGGCGAGCGCCGTGTCAAAGTGGTGGCCAAAGACGATCCAGACGGTATGCGGTCGCTCACCCTGGTCAAAGTGGCGCAGCATTTTGACGGCTTCAGCCTGCTGGAGGTCACCATCAAAACCGGCCGCACCCACCAGATCCGCGTACACCTGGCCTCCGAGGGCTTCCCCATCGCTGGCGACGATAAATATGGCGACTTCGAGGCCAACAAAGCCATGGCAAAACAGGGGCTTAAACGCATGTTTTTGCATGCCTGGCGCTTGCAACTGAGCCACCCCGCCAGCGCTGAAACCGTGGTACTGAACGCCAGCCTGCCAGAAGAATTGCAGCGATTTTCATCTGTATTACCAGCGAAAACCACCCACTCCCCCGGCTGATGCAGGTTTACAGGCATGGCTGAATCAAGGATGATTCAGTTACCTTTTGCTACCTGCTACATTTTGGGCTTATGGCCGCTGTTGAACCCTTCTCCAAAGAAACATCTTCTGTAGCGCTTCCCGGCTTGGGAAGGGTTCTGATCTCTGCCGGCAAGCTTGGCCAACGTGCAGCCGAAGACATTTACCGTAAAGCCCAAACCAATCGTTCCAGCTTCATTGCCGAACTGATGTCCTCCGGGGCGGTATCGGCATCGGACCTGGCACACACCATGTCCACCGCGTTTGCCGCGCCCCTGCTGGACATCGACGCAGTAGACCGCAACCGTCTGCCCAAAGACCTGCTGGATGCCAAGATTTGCCAGTCTTACCGCGTGGTGGTGTTAAGCAAACGCAACAACCGCCTGATCGTGGCCACCGCCGATCCATCGGACCAAGAGGCCGCAGAAAGAATCAAATTCTCCACCCAATTGGGTGTGGACTGGATCATTGCCGAATACGACAAGCTGTCGCGCATGGTGGATGCCAACGCCGTCACCACCGGTGAAACGATGGACCACATCATCGGTGGCGACTTTGACTTTGACGACTCGGTGATAAGCACCCCCGCTGAAGCCGCCGAAATCAATATGGCCGAGGTGGAAGACGCTCCGGTCGTCAAGTTTTTGCACAAAATGCTGCTGGACGCCTACGGCATGCGTGCCTCCGACTTGCACTTTGAACCCTACGAGCACAACTACCGGGTGCGTTTTCGCATTGACGGTGAACTGCGCGAAATCGCCTCGCCGCCAGTCGCCATCAAAGACAAGCTGGCTTCACGCATCAAGGTCATATCGCGGCTGGACATCTCGGAAAAGCGGGTTCCGCAAGACGGCAAGATGAAGCTCAAAATTGGCCCAGACAGGGTCATCGACTTCCGCGTCAGCACCCTGCCCACGCTGTTTGGCGAAAAAATCGTAATCCGGATTCTGGACCCGAACAGTGCCAAGCTGGGCATTGATGCGCTCGGGTACGAGCCCGAAGAAAAAGCCCGGGTCATGGAAGCCATTGGCCGCCCGTACGGCATGGTGCTGGTCACCGGCCCCACGGGTTCGGGCAAAACCGTGTCGCTGTACACCTTCTTGAACCTGCTGAACAAACCGGGCGTGAACATTGCCACGGCCGAAGACCCGTCCGAAATCAACTTACCGGGCGTGAACCAAGTCAACGTGAACGAAAAAGCGGGCATGACCTTCGCGGTGGCGCTGAAGTCCTTTCTGCGCCAGGATCCAGACATCATCATGGTGGGCGAAATCCGCGATCTGGAGACCGCCGACATCTCGATCAAGGCCGCGCAAACCGGTCACCTGGTGCTATCCACGCTGCACACCAACGATGCGCCCACCACCTTGACCCGCATGCGCAACATGGGCATTGCACCGTTCAACATCGCATCCAGCGTGATCCTGATCACCGCCCAGCGTTTGGCTCGGCGCTTGTGCCCGGCATGCAAGACTCCGATTGATATTCCGCAAAAGACCTTGCTGGAATCCGGCTACAAGCCCGAAGAACTGGATGGTTCCTGGAAACCCTACGGCCCGGTAGGCTGCAATGCCTGCAACAACGGCTACAAAGGCCGCGTCGGCATTTACCAAGTGATGCCCATTTCCGAAGATATCCAGCGCATCATTTTGCGCGACGGTAGCGCACTGGACATTGCCGAACAGGCAAAACTTGAAGGCGTGCGAACCCTGCGCCAGGCCGGGTTGCACAAGGTAAAGCTGGGCATGACCTCGCTTGAAGAAGTGCTCGCCGTGAGCAATGAATAGACCACGACTTAGCAAAGCACTTTATGGCAACAGCTGCATCCAGAAATATCAAAGAATTTGTTTTCGAATGGGAGGGCAAGGACCGCAACGGCAAGCAGGTGCGCGGCGAAACGCGGGCATCGGGCGAAAACCAGGTCACCGCTTCCTTGCGCCGCCAGGGGGTGTTCCCCACCAAGATCAAAAAACGCCGCATGAGCTCGGGCAAAAGCATCAAGCCCAAAGACATTGCCATTTTTACCCGCCAGCTCGCCACCATGATGAAGGCCGGTGTGCCCCTGCTGCAATCCTTTGACATTGTGGGGCGCGGCAACGCCAACGCCAGCGTCACCAAGCTGCTCAACGATATCCGCCAGGATGTGGAAACCGGCAGCTCGCTGAGTGCCGCCTTCCGCAAGTTCCCGCTGTACTTCAACAGCCTGTATTGCAACCTGGTCGAAGCGGGTGAGGCGGCGGGTATTTTGGAGGCCCTGCTGGACCGCCTGGCGGTCTACATGGAGAAAACCGAGGCCATCAAATCCAAGATCAAGTCGGCCCTGATGTACCCCATATCGGTGGTGGTGGTGGCGTTTATCGTGGTGGCGGTGATCATGATTTTTGTGATTCCGGCCTTCAAAGAGGTGTTCAGCAGCTTTGGTGCCGACCTGCCCGCACCCACGCTGTTCATCATTGCCGTCAGCGAAGTTTTCGTGAGTTACTGGTGGCTGATTTTTGGCGGCATTGGCGGCGGGATCTACTTTTTCATGCAGGCTTGGCAACGCAACATCAAGATGCAGCAGGTCATGGACCGCATCATGCTGAAAATGCCGGTGTTTGGTGTGCTGGTTGAAAAGTCATGCATCGCCCGCTGGACCCGCACCTTGTCCACCATGTTTGCCGCCGGTGTACCACTGGTGGAAGCGCTGGACTCGGTCGGCGGCGCCTCGGGCAATTCGGTGTTTGAGCTGGCGACCGACAAAATCCAGCAAGAAGTGTCTACCGGCACCAGCCTGACTACCGCGATGGGCAACGCCAAGATCTTCCCGTCGATGGTGCTGCAAATGTGCTCCATCGGCGAAGAATCCGGCTCCATCGACCACATGCTGGGCAAGGCAGCCGATTTTTACGAAGCCGAAGTAGACGACATGGTGGCCGGTCTGTCCAGCCTGATGGAGCCCATCATCATCGTGTTTTTGGGCACCATCATTGGCGGCATCGTGGTGTCGATGTACCTGCCGATTTTCAAGCTGGGCCAAGTCGTTTGATGCTGGACGCGCAATGGCTGGCCGCCCTGTTAGGCGGTCTTTTCGGGTTGCTGCTGGGCAGCTTTCTGAATGTGGTGGTCTACCGCCTGCCCAAAATCATGGAACGGCAATGGGCGCAGGAATATGCCGACATGCAGGGCACCGAGCCCCACCCGTCGGTGGCGGCCGAGCCGTTTAGCCTGTCGGTGCCGCGCTCGCGTTGCCCGCACTGTGGCCACCCAATCCGCTGGTTCGAAAATATCCCCGTCGCCAGCTACCTGGCGCTGCGCGGCAAATGTTCTGCGTGCCGCGCCCCCATTAGCCCCCGCTACCCGGCGGTGGAAGTTGCGACAGCCGGGCTCTTTTTCTTCTGCATTTGGCATTGGGGGCCCACGGCCACCGGCTTGGCCTGGTGCGGTTTTGCCGCTGCACTATTGACGCTGGCGCTGATTGACTGGGACACCACTCTGCTGCCCGATGACATCACCCTCCCCTTGTTGTGGGCCGGATTGATCGCTTCCTCGCTGCATTGGACGGCGGTGCCCTTATTCCCCGCCTTGTGGGGTGCGGTGGCCGGTTACCTTTCGCTGTGGAGCATTTACTGGGTCTTCAAGCTGCTGACCGGCAAAGAGGGCATGGGCTATGGCGACTTCAAGCTGTTTGCCGCGCTGGGGGCCTGGTTTGGCTGGGAGGCGCTGGTGCCGATGATTTTGATGGCCTCGGTGATTGGGGCCATCGTGGGTATTGCCATGAAATTCAGCAGCGGCCTGCGCGAGGGAGGTTACATCCCGTTCGGCCCATTTTTAGCGGGTGCAGGCTTGACGGCGATGGTTTTTGGCCCCAACGCCATCTTGCATTTTGTCGGTTTGTAAGGCCATGCCACACTGCCTACGGCTCGGGCTCACCGGCGGAATTGGGAGTGGAAAAAGCACTGTAGCGCTTATGCTGCTTGCACAGGGCGCTACAGTTATTGATGCAGATGCCATCTCGCGCCAGGCTACCGCCGCCTCAGGGCCTGCCATGCCGGCCATCCGTGCCGCCTTTGGGGCGGACTGCATCACCGCCGAGGGCGCGATGGACCGGGACCGGATGCGGGCCCTCATCTTCAGCGACCCCGGCGCAAAAAAGCGCCTGGAATCTGTCCTCCACCCGCTGGTCGGCCAAGAGATTGAGGCCCAATTTCAGCAGGCGCAGGCCAGTGGAGCCCGTTGCGTGGTGTTTGACATCCCCCTGCTGGTCGAATCCGGCCACTGGAAAGACCGGCTGGACCAGGTACTGGTGGTGGACTGCACGGTTGAGACGCAAATAGCCCGCGTGGTGGCCCGCAGCGGCATGGCGCAAGCCGACGTGCGCCAAATCATCCAGAGCCAGGCCAGCCGGGAACAGCGCTTAGCCGTGGCCGACGTGATCCTCCTCAACGAGGGCCTAACGCTGGCGCAACTGCAACGGGAGGTGGAGAAAATCGCCCCCTTGTTCGGGCTATGATGCCGCCACTGGAAAAACCGCGTGATCCTCTACGAATACCCCTTTAACGAACGCATCCGCACCTATTTGCGGCTGGAACACCTGTTCAGGCGCTTGGGGGAACTGGTGCCCCGCAGCCACCCGCTGGACCACCATTACGCGCTGACCACGATCTTTGAAGTGATGGACGTGGCGGCCCGCGCCGACCTCAAATCTGACGTAATGCGCGACCTGGAGAAGCAAAAAGTCATCCTCAACGGCTACCGGGGCAACCCGTCGATTGCCGAAGAGGTGTTGGACGATGTCATCGCCCAGCTCGACCGCTGCTACACCGCCCTGCACGAGCAGCCTGGCAAAGCGGGCCACGCACTCACCGAAAACGATTGGCTGATGGGCCTGCGTAGCCGCGTCGGCATTCCTGGCGGCACCTGCGGCTTTGACCTGCCCGCCTACGCAGCCTGGCAGCACAAACCCGCCGATGTGCGCCGCCATGCGATAGAGCAATGGGCCTCCACCCTGGCCCCGCTGGCCGAGTCCATCCACCACCTGCTGAAGATGCTGCGCGACTCGGGTGCGCCGCAAAAAGTGGTTGCCCCTAGCGGCCAGTTCCAGCAAAACCTGCCGCAGGGCCGCACCTACCAGCTGCTGCGCCTGCGGATTGACCCGGCGCTGGACTTGATTCCCGAAATCAGCGGCAACCGCCTGATGGTGTCGGTGCGCATGATGCGCCACGGCTCCGATGACCGCCTGCACGCGTGCAGCGAAGACGCTTCTTTTGAATTGACCTTGTGCTCTTGAACATGACAGACACACCGCAAAAATGGGTCGCCTGCCCCACCTGCAAAGGCCAAAGCCTGTTTGCCCCGAGCAACGCGTTCCGCCCGTTTTGCTGCGAGCGCTGTAAAAATTTGGACTTTGGCGCCTGGGCCAGCGCCAGCTTCAGTTTGCCTGCGGATGCACCGCCAGACGACCTCGTGTTCGGCGATGCCCGGCTACAGTAAATTTATAAAAAATATGACTCTAGCGCAGGTAGCACCTTCGCTAGCAGCTATCTAATATGTAGCACCCTCGAAACCACGCTCTGCGGCCAGCCAGGCCAGCACGGGCACGGTTCCCGGTAACACCGGGCCGACTTGCAGCGGTAGGGACTGCCAGGCGTGGGTTTGGGCTTCGCGCATTTCCAGTTCGCCCACCCAATCAAAAACCTTGCAGAAATGCAGCCGCACCAAGGCGTGCGGGTAATCCACCAGCTCCACCTTCCAGGGCTGGGCGGGGCCAATGGTGATGCCCAGTTCTTCCACCAGCTCGCGGCGCAGGGCCTGCTCTACCGATTCGCCTTTTTCGAGCTTGCCACCAGGGAATTCCCAGTAGCCCGCGTAGACCTTGCCTTCGGGCCGCGAAGTCACCAGAAAATCGCCATTCGGCTGCACCAGCACCCCCACCGCCACATCGACGGTGGCGCGGTCCGGTCCGCCCTCACGCGGACGGTCAGCGTCGGCAACCAACGGCTGGCCGGTCATAGAGACAGCGGGTGTTGGCCCGCATAGTCACGCGCAAACTGGTAGGCCACGCGGCCACTGCGCGAGCCCCGCTCCAGCGCCCAGACCAGCGAGGCACCACGTGCCGCCGCAATCGCTTCCTTCCCCACACCGAAAGACTGCAACCACTGCGCCACGATGGCCAAGTACTCGTCCTGGGTGAACGGGTAGAAGCTGATCCATAGGCCAAAGCGCTCGGACAAAGATATCTTCTCTTCCACCACCTCGCCGGGATGGACTTCGCCATCGTCGGTGTGGGTGTAGGTGAGGTTTTCTGACATGTACTCGGGCAGCAGATGGCGGCGGTTGCTGGTAGCGTAGACCAGCACGTTGGGCGTAGACATGGCCACCGAGCCGTCCAAAATCGACTTCAGCGCCTTGTAGCCGGGCTCGCCGTCTTCAAAGCTCAAGTCGTCACAAAAAACGATGAACTTCTCGGGCCGGTCGGCCACCACGTCCACGATGTCGGGCAGATCGACCAGATCGGCCTTGTCCACCTCGATCAGGCGCAGGCCTTGGGGCGCGTAGGTGTTCAGGCAGGCTTTGATCAGCGAGGACTTGCCGGTGCCGCGCGCACCCGTCAGCAGCACGTTATTGGCGGGTTTGCCTTCGACGAACTGCAAGGTGTTGCGCTGGATCTTGTCCTTTTGGATGTCGATCTCTTTCAGGTCGCTCAGGGCCATGCGGCCGATGTGGCGCACTGGCTCCAACACGCCGTGGCCGTTGCCCCGGCGGCGGTAGCGGTAGGCGATGGCGGCGTTCCAGTCGGGGGCGGAAACCGGCTGGGGCAAGGCCGCTTCGATGCGCTGCATCAGCTGCTCGGCGCGGTCGATCAGGCGTTCAAACTTGTCGTTCATGAGCGGTAATCCGCGTTGATGGTGACGTATTCGTGGCTGAAATCGCAGGTCCACACGGTATCAAATGCAGTGCCACGGCCCAGGCCCACGCGCACGGTGATTTCGCTTTGCTGCATCACACGCTGGCCATCTTCTTCGCGGTAGCTAGGGTTGCGGCCACCGTTAATGACCACATGCACGTCGTCCAGAAACAGGTCGATACCGGTCTGGTCCAGATCGGTAATGCCAGCGTAGCCCACGGCGGCCAGGATGCGGCCCAGGTTCGGGTCGCTGGCGAAGAAGGCGGTTTTGACCAGCGGCGAATGGGCGATGGCGTAGGCGGCCAGGCGGCATTCTTCAGACGTTTTGCCGCCTTCTACCCGCACGGTGATGAACTTGGTGGCGCCTTCGCCGTCGCGCACGATGGCCTGGGCCAGTTGCTGGGCGACTTGCTGCATCGCCGCCTTCAGGATGCGGCCATCGGCGCTGTCCATCGAAGTAATGGGTGCGTGGGCGGCCTTGTGGGTGGCGATGACCACGAACGAGTCGTTGGTGGAGGTGTCGCCGTCGATGGTGATGCGGTTGAACGAGGCATCGGCCAGGTCTTTGGCCAGTTGCGGCAGCAATACCGGGGCTATGCAGGCATCGGTGGCCATGAAGCCCAGCATGGTGGCCATGTTGGGGCGGATCATGCCCGCGCCTTTGCTGATGCCGGTGACGGTGACGGTGGCGCCGCCGATCTGCACCTGGGTGCTGAAGGCTTTGGCGATGGTGTCGGTCGTCATGATGGCCTCGGCCGCACGGCCCCAGTGGTCGGCGCGGGCATCGGCCAGGGCGGCGGGCAATCCGGCGTTGATGCGCTCGTGCGGCAGGGTTTCCATGATCACACCGGTGGAGAACGGCAAAATTTGCTCTGGCGCTAAGTCCAGGTGCTGGGCCAGCGCGATGCAGGTGGCTTTGGCGCGCATCAGGCCGTCGTGGCCCGTGCCCGCATTGGCGTTGCCGGTGTTGACCAGGATGGCGCGGATGCCCATATCCAACGCCAAGTGCTCACGGCAGATTTGCACCGGGGCAGCGCAGAAACGGTTTTGGGTGAATACGCCCGCCACCGATGCCCCCTCTTCCAGCAACACCACGGTCACGTCCTTGCGGTTGGCCTTGCGGACACCGGCCTCGGCGATGCCCAGCAGCACGCCGGGAACAGGGTGCAGGCCAGCAGGATCGGGGGCAGACAGGTTAACGGGCATGGTGGGCTTTCAAAAGGGCATAAAGATGTGAAAAACGGGCCGAAGCCCGTTGAAAAACCAGAGCTTTGCTCAGGCTAGCTTGCCGTGGCAGAGCTTGTATTTGTTGCCACTGCCGCAGGGGCAGGGGTCGTTGCGGCCTACGCGGGGCATGGCTGCACCCGTATCACTGCGGGTTTCGGCTTCACCGGTTTCGGTGGGGGCGGTATAGGTCACGTTGGCGATGCGTTCGGCCCGGTTTTCCATGGCTTCGGCGGCTTCGCCCAGTTGCTCGTTGGACTGCACCTTGACCGTCATCAGCACCTTGGTCACGTCGTTTTTCACCGCGTCCAGCAACTGGCCGAACAGCTCGAAGGCTTCGCGCTTGTATTCCTGCTTAGGCTGCTTTTGCGCATAGCCGCGCAGGTGGATGCCCTGGCGCAGGTAGTCCAGCGAACTCAGGTGTTCACGCCAATGGGTGTCGATGCTTTGCAGCAGCACCATGCGCTCGAACTGGGTGAAGTTCTCGCCGCCGACCTGGTCCACTTTGGCGCGGAAAGCGGCATGGGCAGCGGTCAGCACGGTTTCCAGAATGTCTTCGTCGGTGATGGCACTGGCGGACTGCACCTGCTCGCGCAAGGCCAAGGCCAGTTGCCATTCGTCCTGCATGGTTTTTTCCAGCCCGGCAATGTCCCACTGCTCTTCCACCGATTCAGACGGCACAAACTGGCGCACCACATCTTCTACGCAGCCTTCGCGCAGGGAGGCGATCTGGGCGGTCAGGTCCTGCGCGTCCAGAATCTCGTTGCGCTGCTGGTAAATCACTTTGCGCTGGTCGTTGGACACGTCGTCGTATTCCAGCAATTGCTTGCGCACGTCGAAGTTGCGGGCTTCCACCTTGCGCTGGGCGCTTTCAATACTGCGGGTGACGATGCCGGCCTCGATGGCTTCACCGTCGGGCATCTTCAGACGGTCCATGATGGACTTGACGCGGTCACCGGCAAAGATGCGCATCAGCGGATCGTCCAGGCTCAGGTAGAAGCGCGAAGAACCGGGGTCGCCCTGGCGGCCCGAACGGCCGCGCAGCTGGTTGTCGATTCGGCGGGATTCGTGGCGTTCGGTGGCGATGATGCGCAGGCCGCCGAGGGCCTTCACGGCCTCGTGGTCGATGGTCCATTGCGCACGCACCCGTTCGACCTCTACCGCCTTGGCGGCATCGTCCAGCGACGGATTGGCTTCGACAGCTTTGACCGCCATTTCCAGGTTGCCACCCAGCACGATGTCGGTGCCGCGCCCGGCCATATTGGTGGCGATGGTGATCATCTTGGCGCGACCGGCCTGGGCCACGATGTCGGCTTCGCGGGCGTGCTGCTTGGCGTTCAATACCTGGTGCGGCAGCTGGGCGTCGATCAGCAGGCGGTCGATGATTTCCGAATTCTCGATCGAGGTGGTGCCCACCAGCACCGGCTGGCCGCGCTCATAGCATTCGCGGATGTCCTTGATGGCGGCTTCGTACTTCTCGCGCGTGGTTTTGTAGACGCGGTCGAGCTGGTCTTCACGGCGGCTGACGCGGTTGGGCGGAATCACCACGGTCTCTAAACCATAGATCGACTGGAACTCATACGCCTCGGTATCCGCCGTGCCGGTCATACCCGACAGGCTGCTGTACAGGCGGAAGTAGTTCTGGAAGGTAATCGAGGCCAAGGTTTGGTTCTCGGCCTGGATCTGCACGCCCTCTTTGGCTTCCACCGACTGGTGCAGGCCTTCGCTCCAGCGGCGGCCGGCCATCAGGCGGCCGGTGAATTCATCGACGATGACGATTTCGCCGTCTTGCACCACATAGTGCTGGTCGCGGTGGTACAGGTGGTTAGCCCGCAGCGCGGCGTACAAATGGTGCATCAGGGTGATGTTGGCCGGGTCGTACAGCGACGCGCCTTCGGGCAGCAGGCTGTGCTCGACCAGAATGCGCTCGGCGTTTTCATGGCCGTCTTCGGTCAGGAACACCTGGTGCGATTTTTCGTCCAGCGTGAAGTCGCCGGGCTTGGTGACACCCTCGCCAGTACGCGGATCGGCCTCGCCTTCCTGGCGGGTCAGGAACGGAATGATCTTGTTGATGGCGATATAGGTGGCGGTGTGGTCTTCGGCCTGGCCGCTGATGATCAGCGGGGTGCGGGCTTCGTCGATCAGAATGGAGTCCACCTCGTCCACGATGGCAAAGTTCAGGCCGCGTTGCACGCGGTCGCGCACCTCGTAGACCATGTTGTCGCGCAGGTAGTCGAAGCCGTATTCGTTGTTGGTGCCGTAGGTGATGTCGGCGGCGTAGGCGGCCTGCTTTTCTTCGCGCGGCATGTTGGGCAGGTTGACACCGACGGTCAGGCCCAGAAAGTTGTACAGGCGCTCCATCCAGCGAGCATCACGGTTCGCCAGGTAATCGTTCACCGTGACCACGTGCACGCCCTTGCCGGACAGTGCGTTCAGGTAGACCGGCAGCGTGGCGGTCAGGGTCTTGCCTTCACCGGTGCGCATTTCAGAGATCTTGCCGTTGTGCAGCGACATGCCGCCCAGCATTTGCACATCGAAATGGCGCATCTTCATCACGCGCTTGGAGCCTTCGCGGACCAGGGCAAAGGCCTCTGGCAAGATCGCATCCAGTGTTTCACCCCCGGCCACACGCTGCTTGAAGGACAGCGTTTTTTCGCGCAGCGCCTCGTCAGACAGCTTTTCATACTGCGGCTCCAACGCATTGATACCTTCGAGCGTCTTGCGGTACTGCTTCAACAAACGCTGGTTACGGCTGCCGAAAATTTTGGTCAGAAAGTTGATGGTCATGGATGCGAGACCGCCACCGCCACGCAAGCCGGGGGTGGGCGATCGAAATTCCTAAATAATCTTGAAGTCAGATGAGGCTTTGACAGCAAAAATCAACCCGCGACGGGCCAGTTTGCGATCCACAGCCTTGGGATTTTACCTATCTGTCAGCCGGGGCAGAAATCCGGGGCAGATGCCCAAAACCTCCCTCTATCGCCTGTAATAATTGCCGCACCATGCGCCAAAGCAACCGCTCCTTCACGCTGCTGCAAGCCGCAGCCGACTCGCCCACATTGGCCCGGTTATCGGCTTTGGCCAAAGACTCCAGCGACCGGCTCAAAGCCATCAAACCGCTCATGCCCGAAGCCCTGTGGTCGGCCATCCAACCTGGGCCGATTGACGGTGCCAGTTGGTGCCTATTGGTCGGTAGCAACGCCGCCGCCGCCAAGCTGCGCCAATTGACGCCCGCACTATTGGCGCATTTACGCACCAAGGGATGGGACGTGACCGCCCTGCGCGTCAAGGTGCAAATGCGGGCTTCGCCCCACAGTGCCCAATAAAAAGCCGCCGGACCTTGCGGCGCGGCGGCTTTTTACAGCAGAAAAGATCAGTCAGCGTAGACGTTGGCCGCCTTGATGATCGGGCTCCACTTGGCGATTTCGGCCATCACAAACTTCTTGTGCTCAGCCGGCTCCATGCGTTTGTCGGTCACCACAACTGCGCCCAGGCCTTCTTGCTTCTTGATGAAATCGGGGTCTTTCAACGCGGCCTTCAACGCCGTATTCAACTTGGCCAACACCTCAGCAGGCGTGCCTTTAGGGGCGTACAGGCCGTGCCAGATGGTGACTTCAAAGTCTTTCAAACCCGACTCTTGCAAGGTGGGCAGGTCTTTCAGCGAAGGCGTGGTCAGGCGCTTGGGGGTGGTTACCGCCAGGGCTTTCACTTTTTTGGCTTCGATCTGGCTGGTGGTGTTGGTGGTTTGGTCGCACATCAGGTCGATCTGGCCACCAATCAGGTCGGTCATGGCCGGTGCCGTGCCTTTGTAGGGCACGGTGGTCATGTCGATTTGCACAGCGTTCTGGAACAGCAGGCCGCACAGGTGCGAAGCGGAGCCCACACCAGCGTTGCCCAGATTCACACGACCCTTGTTTTGCACCAACCAGGCCGACAACTCTTTGTAGTTGTTGACTGGCAGGGTGGGCTTGGTGATCAGAGTCATGGGCACTTCATTAATCAGGCCCAGGTATTCAAAGTCGCTCTCCACCTTGAACGGCAGGTTGCGCACCAGCACCGGCATGGTGGCCATACCGATGTGGTTCAACAACAGGGTGTAGCCATCGGGCGTAGCCCGTGCTGCCTTGGCCGAGCCGATGGAGCTGCCCGCCCCCGCCACGTTATCCACCACCACGCTCACGCCACCCAGCTGCTTGCGCATGGCTTCGGCCAAGTCGCGGGCCACACGGTCGGTCGGGCCACCGGCCGTAAACGGCACGATGATGCTGACCGGTTTGTTGGGGTAGTCGGTCGCATGGCTGGCCAATGCAACGGCAGTAAGGGCCAACAAGGTAACGAGTTTCTTCATCAAAGCTCCTGTGTAAATGGGGCCGATCATAGCCACGCTGCAACCATCTGCGCTATGGGAAACCACGTAGGCAGAGGGCCGGGTAATTACGTAGGCTGGCCTGAAAAAAGTCAGTCGGATGCCTCGGGCAGATCCTCGTCCTGGGGCTTGATCAGCATCACCGGCACCTGCGCGGCGTGCAGCACCTCGTGCGATACCGAACCCAACAGCGCACTGCGCAGGCTGCCCTTGTCGCGCGCGCCCATCACCACCATGTCGCAGCCAAAACGCTCCACGATGTCGATCAACGTGTGCGCCGGGTCGCCCACGGCCACCTCGGTGGCGTAGCCGATACCGGCGTGCCGCAGCAGCGCCTCGCCCGCCTTCAGCGCCTTGGCACCGGCCTGGGCACTGGCCCGGGCGATCAACGCCGGGTCGGCGGCCATCACCATCTCGTACAGCTGCGGCGGCTCCTGCACATTGGCCAGCAGCACGTCCACCTGCAGGCCCTGGCGCACCAAGCGGATCACTTGGCGCACGGCTTGCAGCGAGACTTCGGAACCGTCTAGGGGCAGCAAAATTTTCATGGCGGTATCCTCCCGTGGTTTGAATAGGGCCAGCATAGGCCAAATTCCCCCCTCTTCTCGCAAAGATTCACGCATGCCCCAACTCATCTTCATTCCCGGTCTGGCCACCGATGCCGACATGTGGCAAGACCAGTTGGCCGCCGTGCCGCCAGCCTGGCACGCCACGGTGGCCAACGTGCTCAACCACCCCAGCATCGCCAGCATGGCCCAGGCCGTGCTGGATGCGTACCCTGGTGAGATGGTGCTGTGCGGCGCGTCGATGGGCGGCATCATCGCGATGGAAGCCGTGCGCCGGGCCCCGCAGCGCATCCAGGCCCTGGCCTTGCTGGGCAGCAGCGCCCGGCCCGAGCTGCCGCACCACCGCCAGCAGCGCGAAACCGCCATCCAGATGGTCGAAGCCGGCCGCCTGCCTGAATTTGTGCGCGCCACCGCCGCGATGGCCTTCTCGCCCACCCACCCCAGCGACAAAGCCGATCTGCAACGCTACAAAGACATGGTGTTGCGCACCCCGCCCGCCCTGTGGGTGCAGCAAAACCGCGCCCTGTCGGACCGGCCCGACGCACGCCTGCACCTGGGCGCGGTGCGCTGCCCTACGCTGGTGCTGTGTGGCGACAAAGACCTGCTGACCCCGGCTCTGCTGTCGGAAGAAATCGCCAGCCTGGTGCCCGGTGCGGAACTGCACCTGCTGCCCCGCTGCGGGCACATGCTGACGATGGAGCAGCCGGAAGAAGTCAACGCGGTGCTGCTGGACTGGTTAGGTCGGCTCGCATTGTGATGCTATATTTTAAATAGCTACCTGCGCATATAGAACATGCGCCAGATGCCGATTTGGCTTAAAAATCAGCCCTGCTCGCGCACCTTTTCAGCCAGCTTTTCCAGTACAAATGGCGAGACAAACTTGTGCACCTCGCCACCCAGCAAGGCGATCTCGCGCACAAAGGTGCTGGAGACAAACTGGTAACCGTCGCTGGGGGTGAGGAAGACGGTTTCCACATCGGGCATCAGGGTGCGGTTCATGCCGGCCAGCTGGAATTCGTAGTCGAAGTCGGTCACGGCGCGCAGGCCGCGCACCATCGCTTTACCGCCCTTGGCCACCACAAAATCACGCAGCAGGCCGCTGAAGCTTTCTACCTGCACCTGGGGGTAGGCTTTGACGGATGCACGCACCATCTCCAGCCGCTGCTCCAGGCTGAACAGCGTCTTTTTATGGTGTCCGGCGGCCACGGCGACGATCACCTGGTCGAACAAGCGCACGGCGCGGCGCACCACGTCCTCGTGGCCCAGGGTCATGGGGTCGAAGGTGCCGGGGTAGACCGCTATCACCGGGGGATTCATGGCGCGACGGCGGCGGTCAGCAATTGCAGCAAATGGGCGTGGACCGCACCGGCCTTCAGGTAGCGGTGCAGCCGCAGGCCCAGCGGGGCCAGCAGCTCATCGGTCCACTTGGCGGGGGCTTCCATGTAGACAAAGCCGTTGGCCTGCACCGCCTTGGCTGCGGCGTTCAAGGACGGTTCGTACAGACCAGACTCGAACGGCGGGTCGAGGAACACCAGGTCCAGGCTGCCCACCGCCAGTTGCCGCAGGCCCGCCACGCCATCGCCGCGCTGGACCTGGGTGGCTGTGGCCTGTAGCTTGGTTTGCGTGATTTTGAGCTGGGCCACCAGGGCCGGGTCTTGCTCGAACAGGTGCACGCTGGCGGCGCCGCGCGATGCGGCCTCGAAGCCCAGCACGCCGGTGCCCGCAAACACGTCCACGCAGCGCCAGCCGGTCAGGTCCTGGCCCAGCCAGTTGAACAGGGTTTCGCGCACCCGGTCGGGCGTGGGGCGCAGGCCGGGCTTGCTGGCCACGGTGAGGCGGGTGCGCTTCCAGGTGCCGCCGATGATGCGGATCTCGCCGGGCTTGCCGCCCACGGGATGCGGGTCGGACGGGCGGGGTTTGGTTTTACGGGCGGCTTTTTTGGGGGGACGTTGCAACGTGCTCATTGGGTTTCTCCGACCACGATGGTGGCCATTTTTTCGGGTTGCAGGATACGGGCAAATGCCGTTTGGATGTCGGCTTGCGTGACGCGGGCGATCTGTGCGGTCCAGTGGTCCAGGTAGTCCAGTGGCAGATGGTTCCAGGCGATGTTAGCCACGTTGTCGAGCAGTTTGCGGTTGCTGTCGATGCGCAGGGCAAATCCACCGGCCAAATTGTCTTTGGCAGCTTGCAGTTCTGCCCCTGTGGGGCCGTCGGCCACGAAGCGCGCCAGCACGTCTTGGGCCACCTGGATGGCCTGTTTGGCCTGGTCGGGCCGGGTTTGCAGGGCAATGGTGAAGGCCCCGGCGTGCAAGCCGGGGGCAAAGCCGCTGTACACGCTGTAACTCAGGCCGCGTTTTTCACGCACCTCGGTGGTCAGGCGCGAACCAAAGCCGCCGCCACCCAAAATGTGGTTGCCCACCAGAAGGGCGAAGAAGGCCGGGTCATTGCGCGGGTAGCCCACTTGGCCGATCAGCACCTGGGCCTGGGCGGCATCAAAGGGAATGCGCTGCGCGCTGGCGCGTGTGAGGGGCTGCACATCGGCCACAGCGGGTAATGGCGTGCACGCCGTGGCAGGCAGGCGTGCCAGCAGCCGGGTCACCAGCGCATCGGCCTGCGCCCGGTCTACCGCGCCCACCAGGCTGACGGTGGCGCGGCAGGGAAGGATGCTGCGGGCGTAGAGCGTGCGCATGTTGGTTACCTGGATGCGGGCCAGCGTATCGGCGGTCAGCTCAAAACCATAGGGATGGCTGCCGTACACAGCGGCGGCAAACGCCCGCCCGGCAAGGGTGGCGGGCCGGGTATTGGTCTCCTTGATCTGGGCCGCCACGCGCTGGCGTTCACGCTGCCACAGGCTGTCGCTGAAGGCGGGCTCGCCGATCTGGCGGGCGGCCAGGGCAGTGGCTTGCGCCAGCAGGTCGGGATATGTCAGGGTGCGCAATGAGAAGCTGAAGCGGTCGGTGCTGGCGCTGCTGGACAGCGTTGCGCCCAGGTCGGCCCAGGCTTCGCCCAGGGCGTTTTCGTCCAAGGCCGGGTCTTTGCCCACCGCCCGCACGCCTTGCGCCGCCATGCCTGCCGTCAGCCCCGCCAGTCCGGCCTGCGCGGCCGGGTCGCGGCGGCTACCGGCATCAAAGTCGATCTGCACGTCCAGCATGGGGATGGCCGGGCTAGGCACGAGGTAGACCTGTGCGCCACTGGCTTGCGTCCAGTGCTGGATAGGTATTCCTGCCACCGCAAAATTTAAGCCAAATAGGCCGCTAGCGCATATAGCACCTGCGCAAGCAGCTATGTTTTTAATAGTAATCATCAGTGCAGCTCCCCCTGGGGCGTAGTGCGGGGTTTCTTACGATTCGGGTCCAGCGGCTGCGGGCGCAGCGTGGCCACCGTCAGCTGGTCGTCGCCAAAGTATTGCGCCGCCACGGCCTGCACCTGGGCGGCGGTGATGCCGCGCAGCCGGGCGATCAGGCGGTCATTGGCATCCAGCGGCAGGCCTTGCACCCAATGGCTGCCCAGTTCGCGGGCCTGCTGCATCACCGAGTCGCGCTTGTAGACGGCGCTGGACACCCACTGGGTTTTGACGCGGCTCAGCTCGGCCTCGGTCACGCCTTTGTGCGCCACCAGGGCAATTTGGGCGCGCAAGGCGGCTTCGACCTGCGCGGCGCTGTGGCCTGCGGCGGGCACGCCGTCCAGCACAAACAGCTGCGGGCCGCGCCCAGACAGGCCGTTGTGGGCGCCAGCGCTGTCGGCCACCGGGCCGCCGGGCTGGCCGTGGTCTTGCGTCAGGGCGCGCTCCAGCCGGGCACCGCTGTAGCCGTCGAGCACGGCGGCCAGCACAGTCAGGGCCAATGCGTCGTCGCTCTCCGCTTGCAGGCTGGGGACTTTGAAGGCCAGGCTGACCAGGGCTTGCTCGGCCGGGGCTTTGAAGTCCAGGCGGCGGATGCCCACTTGCGCGGGCTCCAGCCGGGGCTTGCGGGCAGGCACGGCGCGCGCCGGGATGCTGCCGTAGTGCTTTTGCGCCAGCGCACACACCTGGGCCGGGTCCACATCACCGGCCACCACCACGGCGGCGTTGGCCGGGGTGTACCAGCGCTGGTAGAAGGCGCGGGCATCGGCTGGGGTCATGGCCTCCAGGTCGCTCATCCAGCCCACCACCGGGCGGCGGTAGGGCGATGCGGTAAAGACGCTGGCCATCAGCGCCTCGTGCATCCGCGCCCGGGGGGCATCTTCGGTGCGCATGCGGCGCTCTTCTTGCACCACGGCGAGCTCGCGCTGGAATTCTTCGTCGCTCCACTGGTTGTGGGCGAAGCGGTCGGCTTCCAGCTGCATCACGGCTTCGAGCTTATCGGCCGGGATTTGCTGGTAGTAGCCGGTGTAGTCCAGCGAGGTAAACGCGTTTTCACGCCCGCCCACAGCGGCCACGCGGCGCGAGAACTCGCCCGGCGGCAGGCTAGGCGTGCCTTTGAACAGCATGTGCTCCAGCACGTGGGCCACGCCCGAAGTGCCATCCACCTCGTCCATCGCGCCCACGCGCACCCACAGCATCTGCACGGCAGTGGGTGCACGGTGGTCGGGCTGGACGATGACGGCCATGCCGTTGGGCAGGTCGCATTGGGTGGGCTGGGTTTGGGCACCTGCGACGGCGCTGAACAGAGCGAAAAACGGGAAAAGTAGACGTTTCATAGAATGGCTGATTCTAAGAACCCACCCAATGTTCAGCTTTTTCAAGAAAAAACCCCCCTCTCCCGAAATTGCGGCCCCTGCGCCCGCCACAGAAACCCCCACCACCGGCTGGTTGCGCAACCCATTTGCAGCTAAACCTGTCGAGGTTGAAGCCCCCACCGCCCCCCGCGCAGGCTGGATGGACAAGCTCAAAAACGGCCTGCGCAAAACCGGCTCCAGCATCGCCACCGTGTTCACCGGCACGCAGATCGACGATGCGCTATACGAGCAGCTGGAAGATGCCCTGCTGATGGCCGACACCGGCGTGAAGGCCACGCAATTTCTGCTGGACGACCTGCGCCAGCGCGTTAAAGCCGCCAAGGCCACCGAACCCCAGGCCGTGAAGGCGCTGCTGATCGAGTCCATCACCGCCCTGCTCACCCCGCTGGAAAAACCCCTGGTGATCGGCCAGCACACGCCTACCGTCATCATGGTCACCGGCGTGAACGGGGCTGGAAAAACCACCTCCATTGGCAAGCTAACGCGCCACCTGTCTGCGTCGGGTGCTAGCGTTTTACTAGCAGCCGCCGACACCTTCCGCGCCGCTGCCCGTGAGCAACTGGGCGTGTGGGCCGACCGCAATACGGTAGACATCGTCAGCCAGGAGGGCGGCGACCCGGCCTCGGTGGCGTTTGACGCGGTCAGCGCAGGCAAGGCGCGTGGCAAAGATGTGGTGCTGGTGGACACCGCAGGCCGCCTGCCCACGCAACTGCACCTGATGGAAGAGCTGAAGAAGATCCGCCGCGTGGTGGCCAAAGCCGACCCCAGCGCGCCGCACGAGGTGCTGCTGGTGATCGACGGCAACACCGGGCAAAACGCCGTGAGCCAGGTGAAGATTTTTGACGATGCGATCCAGCTCACCGGCCTGATCGTCACCAAGCTGGACGGCACGGCCAAGGGCGGCGTGCTGGCGGCCATTGCCCAGGAGCGGCCGATTCCGGTGTACTTTATTGGCGTGGGCGAGCAGCTGGAAGACCTGGAAACCTTCAACGCCCGGGAATTTGCCCAGGCGCTGCTGGCGTAGGGGCGACGCTGCTGCAAGCTCCCACAAACAGCAGCGCCCCGTCGGCCCCCAGCAGCCGCGCACGGCTGGCCCGGCGGTCCACGATCCACTGGGCACCGCTGCCAAACACCACCTCGGTGCCGCCCACAAACCCCGAACTCAGCCACTGCGTGTGGACGGCCACCGCGTCGTCGGCCACGCTATAACGCACCTCGGCGCTGCGCCGCGTCTGCGTGCTGCCATCGGCCTGCAAATCGCACCACAGGCTGGCCATGTCGGGCGGGCCACCGTGTTCCAGCAGCGCTTGGGCGATCTGCCGGGCACGGCCGGGCTGGCTGGTGCTGCGGCAGGCAAATTCGGCCACCATCCAGCTGCCGTCCAGCATGTGGACCGGGGCGAAGTTCAGGCTATCAATGTCCAAAGCCGTGGCGCGACGCTGCAACACCGGGGCTTCGGGCTGGAGCGAGGCCGATGGCAGGCTGGAGGCCAGCGTGGCCAGGCGGGGCGGGTTGTCGCAATCGGCCACAAATTCCGCCGTACCCACCAAGGGGCTGGGCCGGTGCAGGTTGATCAAAAAATAGCTACCCGCCACATGGCGGCGGCCGATGACCTCCAGCGACACCGCGTCCACGCCCACCAGCACGTCGTCGATGCGCTGCACGATCTGCATGTCTTTGCTGGCAGCCCCGGCTGCGCCACAGAACACCAGGCAAAACGATAGCAACAGGGATAGGCGGCAAATGGGCATGCAGGTGATTTTGCCCGGGTTGGCGCGACCTCTTTAAAATCACGCTCCTCTCCAGACCGCAATCCTAGGGTAAGCCCTTGGATGACCACCATGAACACCTTACTGCAACGCATCGAAATCGAAAGCGCCCCCCACCCCACCGCCGCCGTGATCTGGCTGCACGGCCTGGGGGCCAGCGGCGATGACTTTGCGGCCATCGTGCCCGAGCTGAACCTGCGCGGCTGCGCCGCCATTCGCTTCGTCTTTCCGCACGCGCCCACCATGCCGGTGAGCATCAACAACGGCTACGTGATGCCCGCCTGGTACGACATCAAAAACGCCGACCTGGTGCGCCAAGAAGACCCGGCCGGCATCCACGCCTCGGCCCGCGCCATTGAGGCGCTGATCGCCGTGGAAGTGGCCCGTGGCATTGCGCCCGAGTGCATCGTGCTGGCCGGTTTCTCGCAAGGCTGCGCGATGGCCTTGCACACCGGGCTGCGGCATCCGGCCCGGCTGGCCGGGGTGATGGCTTTGTCAGGCTACTTGCCGCTGGCCGACACGCTGGCCACCGAGCGGCATCCGGCCAACTTCCAAACCCCCATCTTCATGGCCCACGGCACGGCCGACCCGGTGGTGCCCCTGGCCCGCGCCGAGGCCTCGCGCCAGGCCCTGCTGGCGCTGGGCTACCCCGTGCAATGGCACACCTACCCGATGCCGCACAGCGTGCATCCACAGGAAGTGGCCGACATCAGCGCGTTTCTGCAATCGGTGCTGGGAGCTGTAAAAGCATGATGCTCGGGATCGACTTTGGCACCTCCAACACCGTAGCCGCACTGGTGCGCGCCGACGGCAGCCTGGACATGATTGCGCTGGACGCGGGCAAGCCCACGCTGCCTACCGCGCTGTTCTTCTCCCACGAAGACCAGCACACCAGCTATGGCAGCGCCGCCATGCAGGCCTACCTGGCAGGCACCGAGGGGCGGTTGATGCGCTCCATCAAAAGCCTGCTGGGCAGCCCGCTGATGGACGAAAAAACCGTGGTCAACGGCCAGCTGGTCAGCTTCACCGACATTCTGGGCATGTTCTTCAAGGAGCTGAAAAAGCGCTCTGAGGCCCACCTGGGCCACGCGGTGCAGCACGCCATGCTGGGCCGCCCGGTGCATTTTGTAGACGACAACCCCGAGCGCGATGCGCTGGCGCAGGCCACGCTGGAGCGGGCCGCCCGTGCGGCGGGCTTTGACGAGGTGCAGTTCCAGCTGGAACCCATCGCCGCCGCCTTCGACTTCGAGCGCCGCGTGAGCACCGACACCACCGTGCTGGTGGTGGACATTGGCGGCGGCACCTCCGACTTCACGGTGGTGCGCGTAGGCCCCGGCCGGCGAGCCCTGGGCGACCGCAGCCGCGATATTTTGGCCACCACCGGCGTACACATTGGCGGAACCGATTTCGACCAGTTGCTGAACCTGCGCCATGCCATGCCGCTGCTGGGCCTGGGCCACATTGGCCCGAGCGGGCGCGAGGTGCCGTCGGGCGTGTTTTTTGACCTGAGCACCTGGCATCTGATCCACCAGTCGTATTCCCGCAAGAGCCTGGCGCAGGCGGCCGATTTGCGCGATGCCTATGCCAACCGGACCTTGCACCAGCGCCTGCTGCACGTGCTGCAAGAGCGGGTGGGCCACCATATTTTGGCCAACGTGGAAACCGCCAAGATTGCCTGCTCGCTGTCTGGCGCAGCCACTGGCGTCGATCTGGACTGCATCGAGCGCAACCTGACCGCCCAGATCAGCCCCGACGGTCTGGCCCAGGCGCTGCAAGCTCAGCTGGCCCGGGTGGTGCAGTGCGCGCAGGAATGTGTGGCGCTGGCCGGGGTGGTGCGGCCCGATGCGGTCTACCTGACCGGTGGTTCGTCGGCCCTGGCCCCGCTGCAAACCGCCATGCAGTCCCTGTTTCCGCAGGTCCGCCTGGTGGCGGGCGACCGCTTTGGCAGCGTGGCGGCGGGTTTGGCGTATGCGGGTTCGGTCGCCCGCGAGATGGCAACGGCCTGAACCCAGCCTACTTGGCAGGCGCTGGCGGCTTCAGTGCGGCATCCAGGCGTTTGGTGACGGCCTGCTGAAGTGCCTTCACTTTGGGCTCTATTTGGGCCCGGGTATCGGCCACCAGCTTCTCGCCCAGCGCCTTCTGGATTTCAACGCCCATTTGCGCGTATTTTTTCTGCACGGGCGACTCCATGATGGCGATGAGCTGGCGCAGTTCGTCTTCGCTGAATTTATCTTCCAGCAATGTGCCCACGGTGGCCGGGGCGATCTTGGCCGCACGCTCGCGTACCAGGGGGGAGGCTTCGTCCAGGTATTTCTTTACATCGGCCTGGATGTCTTTGCCGAGGGCTTCGCGCTTTTCCATCGGCACCCGCATCTGCACCACTTGCGCGGCCTGCTGCATAAGCTGCAAGGCCGGTTGTTCCGCGATCGAGCGGGCCACGCTGTCTACCGCTGCTTGCTGTAATTGCAGCACCTTATTGACCAGCTCCTTCTTGGCCGGATTGGCTTCGGCATGCACCAAAGCCGCAACGGATAGCAGCGCAACGGCCAGTAATGTGTGTTTCATGGTCAGGTCTCGGGGTTAAAACGTAAGAAGGTGCTGCCAATGATTATCGCCAGCTAAGAATGTGGCAAAAGTAAGGGCAAGGTAAACCGCACGGTGCAGCCGCCGTCTACCACGCCGTGCGCAGTGATGCCGCCGCCGTGGCGCTGCACGATCTGGCGGGCCAGGGCCAGGCCGACACCGGCACCGTCAAACGCGGTGGTGGTGTGCAGGCGCTGGAACAGGTCAAACATAGTGCCACTGGTGGCCGGGTTGAAGCCCACGCCGTTGTCGCGCAGCCAAAAAGCCATGCCGTCGGCTGCGGGCTCCCAGCCCAATGTGATCTGCGCCACCGGCCGGGGCCGGGTGAACTTGAGGGCGTTGGACAGCAGCTGCTGCCACAGATGGCGCAGCAGCGCGGCATCGCCCTGCACGGCGGGCCAGTCGGTGGGCAGTTGCCAGGCTATGCTGCGCCCGGCCATGTCGGCCGCCAGCGCATGTTGCGCCTCGGCCACCAGGTCGGCCATCACCACCGGGGCGGTTTGCAGCGGAATGCGCGACAGGCGCGACAGCTCTAGCAGAGCATCCACCATGCGGGCCATGCTGCGGGCCGATTGCTCCAACGTGTCCAGGCAAGGGCCGGGGTCTTCACCCTCGGCCAGCATTTCGCGCACCAGCGGGGCGTAGGCGCTGATGTGGCGCAGCGGGGCCCGCAGGTCGTGCGAGACGCTGAACACAAAGCGCTCCAGCTCGGCCTGCAAGGCGGCGTTGCGGGCTTCGCTCTGGCCCAAACGGGCCTCTACATCAGCAAGGCGGGCTGCCAGATCGCTCAAGGCTGCACTCTCTTGGCGGGGCGCTTCCAGTTAGCAATCGCCACCTGGCGGCCCCGGGCCACGCTGAGCACGCCCTCGGGTGCGTCTTTGGTCAGCGTGGAGCCGCCGCCCACTGTGCCGCCCGCGCCCAGGGTGATGGGAGCCACCAGCACGCAGTTGCTACCCACGTGCACGTCGTCGCCGATGACGGTGCGGTGTTTGTTCACGCCGTCGTAGTTGGCGGTGATGCTGCCCGCGCCAAAGTTGACGCGCGCGCCCACCGTAGCGTCTCCCAGGTAGGCCAAGTGGTTGGCCTTGGCCCCCTCGGCCAGGGTGGAGTTCTTGACCTCGACAAAGTTGCCGATGTGCACATCTGCCCCCAGCACCGCGCCGGGGCGCAGGCGGGCAAACGGGCCGATGCGGGCGTTGCGGCCCACGCTGACTCCGGCCTGCTCGCCGTCGATGTGGGTGAAAGGATGGACGTGCACGCCTGCCGCGATGCTGGCGTTGGCGATGACGCAGTTCGCGCCGATGCGCACGCCCTCGCCCAGCGTGACCGTGCCTTCAAACACGCAGTTCACGTCAATGGACACGTCTTGCCCACAGACCAGGCTGCCGCGCACGTCCAGCCGCGCCGGGTCGGCCAGGCGCACGCCTTGCTCCATCAGGGCCACGGCCTGCTGGCGCTGGTAGGCACGCTCCAGCTCGGCCAGTTGTACAGGGCTGTTGACACCGGCCACCTGCACTTCGTCGGTGATTTTGTGGGCCACCACCGGCACGCCGTCGGCCACGGCCATCTTGACGATGTCGGTCAGGTAGTACTCGGACTGGGCGTTGTGGTTGTCCAGCCGGGCCAGCCAGGTGCGCAGGCGGGCGGCGGGCGCGGCCATGATGCCGCTGTAGATTTCGCGGATGTCGCGCTGCGCCTCGGTGGCATCTTTGTGCTCGACGATGGCCTGCACCGCGTCGCCACTGCGCACGATACGGCCGTAGCCGCTAGGGTTGGGCAGCTCCAGCGTCAGCAGAGCCAGCTGCTTGCCCCCGCTGGCGGCCACCAGCTGGCGCAGGGTGTCTACCTGGGTGAGTGGCACGTCGCCCGACAGCACCAGCACCACGCCTTTATCCCCCCCCTCATGGTCGGGCAAAAACGGCAGCGCCTGCTGCACCGCATGGCCCGTACCCAGCTGGGGTTCCTGCCGCGCAAAATTTATAGAAAATTCGGCTCCAGCGCATATGTATGCTGGAATAGCCGCTTCAACTTCTGTAGCACCGTGCCCGGTAATCACCACCACGTTGCGGGGTTGCAGGGCGCTAGCGGTGTCCACCACATGGGCCAGCAATGCGCGCCCGGCCAAAGAATGCAACACTTTGGGCAACTTGCTTTTCATGCGGGTGCCTTTGCCCGCCGCCATGATGACTACATCGACTTCTGCCATGTGTTGCTACTTTTTAGTTAAATGGATCCGAATTATGGGTCTGTTAGGTCTGGTTTTGGCGCTCCAGGCCTGCACCGGCATCCAGCTGGGTTACAACAACGCGGTGGACTTGGCCGTGTGGCGGCTAGATGGCTATGTAGACCTGGACAAAGCCCAAACCCAGCAACTGCGCGGCGACCTGCGCCAGTGGCAGGCACGCCACCGCACCCAAGCCCTACCCGCCTATGCCCAAACCCTGGAGCACGCGCAGGCGCTGGTGCGCCAGCAGGTGGATGCCGAGCAGGTGTGTGCCGTCGGCAGCACCGTGCGGGGCTACGTCCACACCCTGCTGGCCGATGCCGAACCGGCTGCAACGGCCCTGGCGCACAGCCTCGCACCGGCGCAAATCGACACCCTGGAGCGCAAATACGCCAAGACCAACGCCGAATACCGCAGCGACTGGCTGGCCCCGGCCCCTGCCGAGCGGACCCAAAAGCGTTTTGATAAAGCCCTGGAGCGCGCCGAGATGGTCTATGGCCGCATGGATGCGGCCCAAAAAGCGCTGATCCGCCAGCAGGTGGCGCAGTCTGGCTTCGACCCGCAGCAGGTGCACACCGAGCGCCTGCGCCGCCAGACCGATATCCTGCAAACCCTGCGCCAACTCCAACGCGACGCAGCGGACACCGCCACCGTGCGCAGCGCCGTGCGGGGCCTGCTGGAGCGCAGCATCCATGCCCCACCGCCCAGCAGCTACCGCGCCTACGCCGAAGCCCTGGCCCAGCAAGACTGCCAGGGCATTGCGTTGCTGCACAACAGCACCACGCCAAAGCAGCGCGATGCAGCGGTGCGCTGGCTGGCTGGGTACGCCCAGGCGCTGCGGGCGTTGGCGGCGCAGGGCTGAGCGCAAATAGGCATAGGGAGCAGCCGGTCCAGCACCGTGGGGATTCCCAGTTCGTGCTGGCTCCCGTCGGGTTTGGGAATCATCACTTTGCGCAGCAGCTCGGCGGTTTGCTCGATGCCGAGTCCGTCCACCCCGGTTGCGCCTTTGTTGGCCTTGACCCGCTTCCACGCTGCTTGCAGCCTCTCTCGTCAGCGCCGCCTCCAGCAGGGGGCCTGCCCCCGCTTTCAGTTTTGCCGACTCTGTGGCCGGGTGTTCATGGGGTGGGTCGTTGGCCTCAAAGCTGACAGGTTCGCGCGCGGCTTCACCGCGTGCTACTTCAGCCCACCCAGATTGCTCCGGCATCTGACGCATGGCCTTTGGCATCCTCATGTCTTCAGTCACTCACTTCTCGTTTGGCCCTTCGTCCTTTTGGTTATGCCTCATCGGCTCACGACTTGGACTACTACGACCTCTGCTGACTTCTCGCTCCGGCATGGCCGTCGCCCGTTCAGGCGCAAGGCGAGATCTCCCCGGGTAAGAACGCACTCCTTCGCTACACAACCGCCGGATCTACGCCGCTTCGCCTTGATCACTAGAGCTTTGCGGTTTTTGGCCCGCTCGCCCGGCTCGGCAGCGTCTTCTATCCGGTTCTTGTACATCGGCTCATAGCTTCGATCCACGCCTCCTTCCCACACTCGGTCACCCTTGTGCAGTTGTCCTGGCACACCAGCGCATCTTTGATCGGCCCGTCAAGCACGGTGACGGATACGTCGGTGGTGGTGGATGCAACGGGGCTGCTGCCTTCACCATCGCCTCCACACGCAGCCAAGGCAGCAATCGCCATGCTGGAAAGTACCAGCTTGAGTCGGTTTTTCATGGGGTGGCTCCTATCCGGGGGTTGTGAGGTTGGACCGGCCCCATCCTCCCCCCCCCCGCATCCATCCTCAAAAAGGGGGATGGCTTGGCCCCTCACTTTCACGCGATTCCCATTAGCCGCCCGCCACCGCCAAGGCCAGCAGCAGCTTCAAGAAGTCAGCCTGCCGCCTTGCAGCATTTGCTGGGCGGCACGGGCTTCGGCGGGGGTGAAGTCGAACAATTCGATCAGCAGGGCGGGCGGCAGCTTGGCAGCGGCGGCTAGGTCATACAAAAAGACAATCGCCTGGGGGGCCACGCTGCCCACGGCCAGGGCCGAAGCCTGGCCCAGCGGGGCGATGTGCAACACGCAAATGGGTTTACCGGCGGCATCGGGCAAAAGCAGGGCGTTAGAGAAATGACCAGGCGTGCCCGCCAAGGGCGACAAGGCGGCGCGCAGGGCCTGCTGAAAGTCGGCCTCTTGCCCATGCAGGCGCGGGGCCAGCGCCAGCCGGTCGCCCTGCGGCAGACCACCCGCATGCAGCAACACGGTGTCTGCGGCCTGCAATTGCCGCAGCGCGGCGCAATTGCAAAACTGCACGCCGCCGTGCCCGGTCAATAGCACGACCCCGGCAGACAGGCGGTCCAGCGCGGCCCGGGTGGCGGCCACCTGGAACTGGCTGTTGCGCAGGTGGAACATCACGCCCAAGGCCCGCGACACGTGGAGCAGCAGCAGCCGCAGGATGTCTACCTGCGAGGGATCAAACGGGGCATCCCGCTCAGAGCGGTAGACCGTCATGGCAGTGGGTACTTTGTGGGCATCCACCCCATCAAACACCACACCAGCGCAAACATGGGCCACGTCCATCGGTTCGAATACATCGCGGTAAAACGCGGTGCGTACCAAATCGGCATGGGACACCAGCGTGTCACCACTCCAGGCGGCTCCGTCTAAAAACAATCCCTTGGAGAAGGCCACCTGTGCATACGGGTCGTCCTGTCGGCTTTTGTGTGCCCAGCGCTCCACCACAATGGGCGGCAAGTTGTACGCGAGCGCAAGACCGCCCCGTCCAGGGTCGTGCAGTGGCGTAAACACCGCACTGCGGCTGCCACCGCAGGCTTGGGCAATGCTCTCCAACGCATCCGGCCACTGGCTGGGTTCTAGCGCCGCGTCGTAAATGCGGTGTACCAGGTCGTCATAACGGGCAAAGTCGATCGGCATGCATTTCCCCTTTGCAACTGCGTTGCAACTGCTGATTGTTCACACGTACGCACCCGGCGCATAGCCCAACCGGCTATTTATGTGCATACGTCACAAACTTGGGTGGTCTGAATACCAGCCCAAAACCGTCCCAAATGCCTATGCTTGGCCCCAGCCTCGCTGCAAATCGTTCTACGTCTGCATCTCCTCACTCCCGCCTGCATGTCGCAGGAACAGCAGGCGCTCTTGGGACTCTGCCATGCTGAACATCGCCTTACCATCCTTTGCCGCCGATACCGTCAACTATATTGATGAGCCCGAACCGTCGGACACACTGAATCTGATGCAATGCGTGCTGGAGCAAATGGACTACGGTCTGGCGTTGGTACACATGGCAACCCGCCAGATCCGCTTTGCCAACCGCCTCGCGCACGATGGGCTAAACAGTCCGGGCAGCCTGCGCAGCGGCCTGTGCATGCTGGACGGGCGGCTCACCACCCTGCTGCGCACCGACGCACTGCAACTCGACCATGCATTGCAGCGGGCCCAAACCGGGGTGCGCGCGCTGATCAGCTTAGGCGGTGACGACTGCACCACCAGCGTTGCCCTGGTGCCGCTGAACGCGCCCGGTGCAGCACCGTATGCTTTGCTGGTGTTTGCCAAACAGCAGCTGTGCGACAGCTCCACCATGGCACTATTTGCCCGCGAACGCGGCCTGACCAGCGCCGAGAGCAATGTGCTGGCTTCGGTGTGCAGCGGCATGCGGCCCACCCAAATCGCCAGCCACCACGGGGTGCAGATATCCACCGTGCGCAGCCAGTTGCGCAGCATCCGCCTCAAAACCCGCTGCGACACCATCCGCCAACTGGTAGAAACCGTCTCCATCCTGCCGCCTATGGCCCGGCATATGTCGGCTGTGCAGCACTAAGCCTTGCATATTGGGCGGGAATGTAAAGTTCCATCGCTGCATCGCATAGACTGCGGGCGCGCGAAGTGCGCTCCTCTATGCCATGCAGTCCCCACTAGACACCCTCATCCACGCTTTTTGTAACGACCCGGTACAGCCCCAGTTGCTGCGCGAACTTGTCCCCCTGGGCGAATCCCGGCGCTACCGCAAAGGTACGGTGCTGATCCACGAGGCCGACCCGGGCGACACGCTGTTTGTGGTGGTGGAAGGGCGGGTCAAGGTGTATTGCACCGACGATTTTGACAAAGAGATCACCTTTGGCGTGATCGGCCCGGGCGACTATTTTGGCGAAATGGCGCTAGACGGCGGGCCCCGTTCGGCCAGCGTAGTGACGCTGGAGTCCACCGTCTGCACCCTGCTGACGCGCACCACGCTGCTGGGTTTTATTGGCCGCCATCCCGAGTTTGCGCTGGACCTGCTGTCCAAAGTGATCCGCCGCGCCCGCATGGCCACCAACAGTGCCCGCAGCCTGGCGTTTGTCGATGTGTATGGTCGCCTGAGCCAATGCCTGCAAAACCTGGCCACGCTCCAAGCCGATGGCACCCACCGCATTACGGAACGCATCACCCACCAGGAAATCGCCAGCCGCACAGGCTGCAGCCGGGAAATGGTCAGCCGAATTCTGAAAGACCTGGAACACGGTGGCTATGTGCAGATTGAGAAGCGCCAAATCGTGCTGCTACAGCCCCTACCCGCTAGGTGGTGAACACCCCCAGGCTACAGCGCAAGCGCTTTTCGCCCACCCCCTTGCAGGGGGCGATTCCAGCAGCTTGGCGGAGCCAGTTCTGCGGAATCTCTGGAAGGGATGTTGAATTGCTGGGTTTATGACTTTTAGGCTGCTAGCGCTTATGCAGTGTGCGGGGGCAGCTACTAAAAGCGTAGCTAATTAATCCAGCGTGCGTTTGAGGCGGATTTCTTCGATTTTGATGTCGCCCATCGGCACGGTTTTGGCGGTGTTGAGTTCGCGCTTGAAACCGGCCAGGTCAAAAAATCGCAGTGCGCGCTCGTTGCGCAGCGGAATCCACACGGTAACGGTGGTGCAGCCTTCTTCGATCAGTGCTTCGCGGGCGGCATCCCACAGGGCCAGGCCTACGCCTTTGTCCCAGTGGCTCTCGGCCACGTAGATGGACCAGATCTCGCCCACGGTGTTTTTGGTGCCCTTGTCGCGTGAGCGGTCAAAACCCACAAAACCGACAATCGTGGCTCCGTCTAGTGCCACCTGCACCTGCGGGTCACCGTACTCGATGGCATCGCGCCACATGCCTAACCGCTTGGGGGCGGGCATGGTATTTAGGTGCTCATCGGGCACCAAGCCTTGGTAGGCCGACGCGGTAGCACTCACGTGCAGGTCGGCAATGGCCTGGGCTTCTTTCAAAACAGCGGGGCGGACATCAACAATAAAAGAACTGGTCATGGAATAGATAAAGGCTTATGCGCGTAAATTTTTTGGGGGACCAAGATTGTCGCCGCAAAACGCGGTGGCCTTGGCACTGCATGGGCCTCCGACTAAACTCGGCTTTACCTATGCGATACGCAACCGCCTGTTACACAGCCCTTATTGCGCCGAACCATCCCGTTACCGCCAAGGCAGAGTTGCGCTTTGATGCCCCGCCAGACCTTCCCCTGCTGGTAGCGGCCGAGCAGGCAGGCCTGCTGCTGGCCAACTCCTGCCGTAACGGCACCTGCCGCACCTGCATTTGTCGGCTGATGGACGGCCAGGTGGCCTACCGCATCGCCTGGCCGGGCTTGAGCGCCGAAGAAAAAGCCGAGGGCTACATCCTGCCCTGCGTGGCCTATCCGGTGTCGGATGTCCACATACAGCTACCGGTACAGGCCGGTAGCACCGAGTGCGTCAGCCCCTGATTTCGCCCGGACCCGCCTGTGCACACCCCCGACACGCCAACGCTGACGCTCACCGTCTTATGGGAAGACGCGGTCATTTTTATGGCCCTGAGCGACGGACGGGCCATCGGCCACATCGCCCACACGGCAGTGCCCAGCATGGAGGTGCAAGCCCTGCCCCTGGAAAGCCCGATGGCGCTGGGTACCCGCCTGGCCGCGCAATTTTTCCCCGAGAAAATTCGCCAGTTCTTAATGCACAGCCCGCCGCGCAACCTGTGCCTGCAACTGGATGAAAACCTGCTCGCCATTCCCTGGGAGATGGTCTTTGACGGCCACCACTACCTGGGCGAGAAGTTCCAGACCTCCCGGCGCATCCTGTCCGATGCGGCGCTGCCCCGCAGCGTGCGTATCGGAGCGCAACGCGAAACCTTGCGCGTATTGCTGCTGCAAGGCCAGGGCGGCACACGGCTGCACAGCGACTATGGCGCCGACCTGGCCAGCAGCATCCAGTCCATCGAAGGCCTGGTGATGACCCACATGGCGATCGATCACGCGCTGGACCGGGCCACCCTGCTGCGGCTGGCCGACGAGCACGACGTGGTGCACTGCATCGGCCCTATGGAGCCGGACCCCGGTACGCCCGCCACCTGGAGCGACATCGCCCAGCAGTCCAAAACCGCCCAGTTACTGGTGTTCGACCAAGCGGATCCGCACCAAAACCGCGCCCCCTGGCTGCACACGGCCTGCCGCCGGGGTGCGCCTGTGCTGGTGCACGAAGGCCGGGCGGATGTGCCCGGAACGGTGGGGTTTATGCACCAGGTGTACCTGGGCCTGGCCCAGGGTTTGCCGCTGGGCGAAACGGTGCACCAGGCCCGGATAGAAGGCCTGCGCCACCCGGCCCACACCCTGGCGGCATCTGCCTACCCCGCACTGTATGGCGATGCCACGCTGGTACTGCGGCCCAGCGCCGACCGCCCCGGTCTGGGCGACAACCTGCGCCAGGTCACCGCCATGTTCTGCGACCTGGTGGCATCCACCCAGCTACTGGAAACCTGGGGGGCCGAGCGCTACAGCGACATGCTCGACAGCTACCACGCCACCTGCGCGGGCATCGTGGCGCGCTGGGGCGGTGTATCTGACGACCCCCAGGGCGACGACGGCATCATGTGCTACTTTGGCGTGCCGCTGGCCTACGAGGACTCGGTGGCCCGGGCACTGCGGGCCGGGCTGGAGATTTTGCAAGCGGTGGCCCAGCTGGGCGTGCAGGTGCGCGTAGGCGTGGTCACCGGGCATGTGGTGGTCAAGGCCGGCCAACCCATTGGCGTATCGCTGCACCTGGCCGCACGGCTACAGTCCATCGCCCGCCCCGGCACGCTGGTGGCCAGCGACTCGACCCGGCAAATCGTCAAAGACAAATTTATTTTTGAACGGCTCACCGACCTGCCCCAGCTCAAAGGTTTTCCGCTCGCCACCAGCGCCTACCAGGTGCTGGGCGAGGTGCGCGAGCACACCCAGCCCCCGCCCGAAACCGCGCCCCAGCGCACCCCCTTTGTGGGCCGTGATGGCGAGCTGCAACAAATCGAAACCCACTGGTCAGAGATCCACACCAGCGGCCTGCAAACAGTGCTGGTTACGGGCGAGGCGGGCATGGGCAAATCCCGGCTGGCCAGCGAATTCCGCCGCTCGCTCAGCCTGCGCGGCCACACCACCATCGAATGCCGCTGCACCCCCGAGCACACCCACAGCGCATTCCACCCGCTGATCTACCTGCTGCGCCGCCGACTGCACCTGTTTGAAGAGGACAGCACCAAAGCCAAACTGGCCCGCATCCAGGCCCGCATGCCCGATATGGCGCACGAAAGCGATCTGGTCCTGGTGGCGGCCCTGCTGTCCGTCCCCACCGACGGCCACCTGCCACCCTTGCAGTTGTCGGCCGAAAAACAGCGCCAACGCACGATGGACGTGCTGGTGGCCTGGCTGCTGTTTGAAGCCCGCAACAGCCCGGTATGCCTGCTGGTGGAAGACCTGCAATGGATCGACCCCTCCACCCGCGAATGCGTTCACCGCGTAATCACCCAGGGCGCACAGGCTCCGCTGCTGATCTTGCTCACCCTGCGCTCCGAGCAGCCGCCCCCGCACGACCCTGGTTTTGCGGTGCATGAAATACCCCTTAAAGGCCTGTCGGCCGCCTCTACCCGGGACATGATCCTGACCGCCTGCGGCCCCTGCGCTGTGCCCGGCGACATGCTGCAACTGCTGGCCGACAAGGCCGACGGCGTGCCGCTGTTCATCGAGGAATCCACCCGCATGCTGCTGGACATGGGCGTGCAGCCCAACAGCATGGATGCCACCCTGGCGGCCCGCTTCACCGTGCCCAGCACCATCCAGGACCTGCTGATGGCCCGGCTCGACCGCCTGGCCAGCGCCAAGCAAGTGGCCCAGGTGGGGGCCACCATGGGACGCGAATTTGCCCTGCCGCTGCTGCAAGCCGTGCTCTCCCACGAAACCTCACCCATCGGCCTGAACCACCTGAGCGCACAACTGGCGGCGCTGGTGCGCTCCGGGCTGGTGGTGGAAAAAGGCGACACCAGCAGCCCGCGCTACTTCTTCAAACACGCGCTGGTGCGCGACGCGGCCTACGAATCGCTGTGGGAGCGCGACCGCAAACGCCTGCACCGCACCATTGCCAACGTGGTGCGCGAGCAATTCCCCGACATGGCAGACAGCCAACCCGAGCTGCTGGCCCACCACTTTGCCCAATCGGGCAACGATGCCCAGGCGCTGGAATACTGGGAGCGCGCCGCCCGCCGTGCGGCCAGCCGGTCGGCCCACATCGAGGCCATCAACCACCTGCGCAGCGGCCTGGCCCTGCTGGCGCGCCTGCCCCCGGTAAGCGAACGCGACCGCACCGAACTGCGCCTGCAACTCATGCTGGCCGGGCAGCTCATCACCACCCACGGCTACGGGGCCGACCCGGTGGGCCATGCCTACGAACGCGCCGCCGAACTCTGCCAACGCGCAGGCGACGAAGCCGCGCAAATGAAAACCCTGCTCGGACTAGAGGGCTACCACTTTATGCGTGCCGACTTTGACCGGGCCCACGTCATCGCCCGGCAAGCGGCCTTGGTACTGGCCGACTCGGCCGACCCGATGCGCAAAATCCAGCTGCAATGGGCGGTGGGCAACATCCTGTTCCACCAGGGCGAATTTGCCGCCGCCATAGCCCACATGGATGCCTGCCTGAGCGCCTACGCCCAATTGCAGCACCACCCGCGCATGGTGCAAGACCCCGGCGTGATGTGCCTGTGCTATTCGGCCTGGGCCCTGTGGGAGGTAGGCCGGGCCGACCAAGCCCTGGAGCGGGCACACCAGGTCGTAGCGATGGCCGAACAGCTCGACCACAAATTCAGCATGGCCGAAGCCTATGCGTTTTGCGCCTCGGTGCACTTGTTTCGGGGCGAGCACACCGAGGCGCTGCACTTTGCCAAGCGCGCCCGCGACATCTGCCTGGAGGGCGGCTTTGCGGTGTGGCTGTCGTATGCCCAGCTGCTGCACGGCCGACTGGTAGCCGAGTTGGGCGACCCGGAGGCCGGAGTGGCCGAGATGCAGCACGCCTACGCCCAGTGGATGGCCACCGGGGCCATCGTCACCCGCCCGCTGTACCTGGCCATGCAGGCCGAAGGCCTGGCCCTGGCCGGGCGGCCCGACGCAGGCCTGGCCCTGCTGGCCGAAGCCTTTGCCCTGGTGTGCCACACCAAAGAGCATTACCACGAGGCCGAAGTGCGCCGCCTGACCGGAGAACTCATCCTGCTGTCCAGCCAGCAGCACGGCCTGGACCGCCAGCCCGAAGCCCAGCAATGGCTACAGGGTGCGCTGGATTTTGCCCACACCCACCAGCATGCCGCCGCCGCCTTGCGCAGCGCCACCAGCCTGGCCCGCCTGTGGACCGCCCAAGGCCGCCACGCCGATGCGCAACGTATCCTCAAAATGGAGTATGACGCTGTAACAGAAGGTTTCTACACTCGCGACGTGCAGGCTGCCAGCGCCTTGCTACAACCACTGCCAGCGCCCCACAACGACCTGACACCCGTCTGAAAAGCGGGCCGGATTCTGTGGTGCAACACCACGACGGAATCCAGCATGACCCCACACCTCACGGCCCTCGACGCACTCCGCAGCGCGCCCTACGCACACAACCACCAGCTCTTCAGCATCCTGTGCGACAACTCGCAGCGCAGCCAGTTGTACCAAGAGCTGCTCGCCCACCCCCAGGTGCTGCCCTTCACCAGCCGCGCTGACACCAAATTCCGCAGCACCGACGACGGCAACTCGCAGTACCACCAAACCGTCTACCTGCTGACCCAGCGGGCGCACATCGAACAAGCGCTGACCGACACCGCCAGCTTCAGCAACGCGCCCTACCTGGCACTGGGCAGCGGCACCTTCATGCTGGGGCTGGACAAAGACCAGCCCACGCCCGCCACCGACGAGCACCTGGCGCAGCGCCGGCTGGCCATGCAGGCCTTCAAATACAGCCCAACCACCATCGGCGTGCTGTCGGCCGTGGCCTACCAGGCTGCATCCACCCTGCCACTCAAGTCGCGCCAGTTCGACCTGGCCCTGCTGGCCGAGCAGGCCGCGCTGCGCTTTGTGGGCTTTTTGTTTGGCTTTGCGCAGTCCGACATTGCCCTGCTGGAGCGCAGCATGCGCATGGCCTACGCCGGCATGGGCTACCAGATGTTTGCCCGGCATTTTGTGACCTCGCCCGGCACGCTGCTAGAGGCCACCGGCGGCATGGGTGCGCTGCTGGTGCGCGTAGCCCAGCTGATCGACCAGCACCAGTCCCCCACCAGCCGCGCCCAGGCCGACGAGGTAAAAACCATCGCCGAGGAACTGCGTGAGCTGCAAGCCTTTCACCCCGCGCTGGCCAGTTTCGAGCCGGTGCTGCCGCGCCTGGCCAGCATCGCCGGGGCCTATTCGGGCACCGAGCTGGCCGCCATCGTGGTGGGGGCCATTGCCGGCATCATCGGCAACGTGCAGGCCAGCGTGGCGATTGCCATCAGCCAGTTTTTTGCACTGCGGCAACTGCCCGCCGCCCAGGCCGCCGCACTGGCCCCGCCCAGCAGCAGCGCCTTGCAAGCACTGACCATGGAAGCCCTGCGCCTGCAACCGCCCGCGCCGTTTTTGCCGCGCAAAGTGCTGCGTGCCAACCCCTTTGGCACGGCCGATGGCATGCAGCTCCCCGAGGGGGCCATCGTGATCCTGGCCGTGGGTGCAGCCACCCGCCAAGACGGCCAACCCGACCCCCACGCGTTCCGCCCGCATGCCAGCACCGACGACCCGTTGATCTTCGGCGGCCCCCTGGGTGCCACCCCCGACTACCTGCACCAGTGCCTGGGCAAGCACATCGCCATGCCCCTCATCACCCACGTGGTGCAGCAGGTGCTGCTGCTGCCCGGCCTGGACCAGGTGCTGGACGCGCGCACCGCAGACCCCAGCCAGCTGGTCAAGCGCTGGGGCTTCAACTGCGAGAGCTTTCCCCTGCAATACACGGTGGACAAAGCGCTGATCCAGCAATCGCTGAACGTGGTCATGCCCATCAAAACCCCGCTCTCCGAGCACGCCGAGATGGTGAAAAAAATCATCGCCTACGGTGCCCCCCGCATCCAGCTGCGGCTGGACCAGTCGCGGCACGTGCACTTTGCCTGGTTCAGCCTGCAAAACAACGACAGCGAACTGGCCCTGCACACCGTGTTCGATGGCGACTTCGATGCCTACATCGAACACTTTGCGCTGCACGTCGGCCCGCTGTTCGACCAGCTGCTAGACCACATCCAGCACGCCCCTCCCCGGCCTGTGGCCGAATTTCCCAAAGAATTTGTAGACACCATCCGCCGCTTCAACCAGGCCCCGGTGGGCGGCTACTTCTACAGCGCCTACCCCACCCGCACGGTGGACGACCTGCAACGCGCCACCAAAGGCATGCCATGACATCCCCCAACCCCGCCCACATCCAGAACCTGGTGGTCAAAGGCTTCGACACCCACCACAGCCGCTACTTCCTGCTGACCATCCAGCACGCCGCCGCCGCCCGGCAGTTTCTGCACACCCTGCTGGCCGAGGGCTGGGTGGTCCACGCGGACAAGCCCCGAGAGCAGTCCACCGCCTTGCAACACCACCAGCGCTGCCCCGCAGGCATCGGCTTCACGTTTGCCGGCCTGCAAGCCCTGGAGCTGCCCACCCCGTATCTGCGCCTGCTGCAAGACCTGGCCCCGGCCTTTGCCCAAGGTGCCGCCCCGCGCGCCGCCCACCGCCTGGCCGACACCGGCCCCAGCGCCGCCGCGCTCTGGGAACCCGCCTTCCAGCAGCACACCGCCCACGTGTTTCTCACGCTGCACGCCGACCACCACGCCGAGTTGGTCGCATGCAGCCAGACGCTGGAACACATGGCCGGCACGGCCTTTACCGGCTGGGCCACGCCGCTGGACGGTGCCCACCTGGAGCGCAACAAAAAGTCCCGGCGCGAGCACTTTGGCTTTCTGGACGGCATCACCAACCCCTTGATCGACGGCATCCACCACCACACCCCCGGCCACGCCGCGCTGGCCGTGCCCCAAACCCTGCACGCCCCCGGCGAATTCTTGCTGGGCCACCGCAACTACGACGGCTACAACCGCTGGCTCATCGCCTCCGAACCCGCCCGGGTGCGGCAATTTTTTGCCGACGGCAGCTTCTCGGCTCTGCGCAAAATGGCCCAAGACACGGAAAACTTCCAAGCCTTTGTAGAGCGCCAAGCCAGCCCCACCCTGCCCGTGGATGCGGTACGCGCCAAGCTGCTGGGCCGCTGGGACGACGGCCGCGTCGTCACTCCCGCCCAGACCACACCGCCCACCGGCCCCAAACCCAGCACCCGTGCGGGCCTGAACGACTTTGACTTCCGCGCCGACCCGCAAGGCCTGGGCTGCCCCTTCGGTGCCCACATCCGCCGCATGAACCCGCGCGATGACCCGGTGGTGCCGGTGCGCAAACGCCCGTTGATCCGGCGCGGCATCCCCTACGGTCCCACAGCAGCCACCGACCCAGAAGCCGAGCGCGGCCTGCTCGGCCTGTTCTTCTGCGCCAGCTTGGAAGACCAGTTTGAACACCTGCTGGCCGAATGGGGCAACAAAAACCCCTTCGGCGTGCCCAACCCCAGCACCGCCAAAGACCCCATCGTCGGCAACCACGAAGGCACGGGTGGCACGTTCGACATCCCCAGCGCCACCGGGCCCCGCCCGCAGATCAGCGGCTTCACGCCCTTCGTCACCACCAAGGGCACGCTGTACAGCTTCTTCCCCAGCCTGACTGCGCTGGCGGTGCTGGCTCAATCTATAAGAGCAGAATAGGCCTCTAGCGCTTATGGAATGTGCGCCAGCAGCTATTTTTTTAATAGCAAACAACCGCCCTACTGCACGCGGCGTATGGAGCGGGTTTAATACGGCATGACTACCACCCTGCCCACCTATTTCATCTCCCACGGCGGCGGGCCGTGGCCGTATATGGACAACATGCGGGAGGCCATGCGCGGGCTGGCTACGTCGCTGGCCGACATGCCGCGCCAATACGCCGCGCCCAAGGCCATCCTGGTGGTGTCCGCGCATTGGGAGGAAAGCGCCTTCAGCACCATGTCCAGCCCCCAGCCCGGCATGCTGTACGACTACGGCGGCTTTCCAGCCCACACCTACCAGGTGGTCTACCCGGCCCCCGGCGCACCGGATGTGGCCTTGCGCATCCACAGCTTGCTGGTGGGTGCCGGGCTACCCGCACGGCTGGACGCGCAGCGCGGTTTTGACCACGGCTGCTTCTGCCCGCTGGTGGTGATGTACCCCGAGGCCCACATGCCCGTGCTCCAACTCTCCCTGAAAACCGGCCTCGACCCCGCCGAGCACATCGCGCTGGGCCGGGCGCTGGCCCCGCTGCGCGACGAGGGCGTGCTGATCGTCGGCAGCGGCCTGAGCTACCACAACCTGCGCCAGTTTGGCCCGCCGGGCAAGGCCCCGTCGATGGCCTTTGACCAATGGCTGCAAGACACCGTGGTGGCCGCCAGCCCCGCCGAGCGCAAAGCCCGCCTGCTGGACTGGACCGCCGCCCCCGCCTCCCGCCTCCCGCATCGCCCATCCGCGCGAAGAGCACCTGCTGCCGCTGATGGTGGCCCTGGGCGCCGCCGAGGGCGATGCCGCCACCTGTGTCTACCACGAGGACAACGTCTTTGGCGGCATCACCGTGTCCAGCTTTAGATTTGACGCTTCCAAATAAAAAGAGCTACTAGCGCAGGTAGTACCTGCGCTAGTAGCTCTTAATTTAGGAGCAATCGGTTTACACAGACCGGCCCCGGCCCACGACCAAATAATCGCCCAGGCCGACCAGCCCCAGCACCAGTCGACCGGCAGCGGCCGCCGCCGAATGCAGTGCCTGCGCCAGTTCGCGGCTGGGCTGCACCACACCGCCGCGCCACTGGGCACCGGCGCTGCGGGCCTCGCGGCGGCCATCCCACACCACCTCGGCCACGGGTTCCCAGCTGAAGAACACGGGCGCATCGGATGCCAGTGGCTCCACCACCAGCCGCTGACCGGCTTGCAGAGGCAGGCTATCACCGGCCTGCAAAACATGGTCGCCCAGCAGATCGACCGTGCCGCTGATGGTCACCCACACCCGCCCCTGGGCCACGCGGAACACGCCCGCCTGGCGCGGCTGCAAACGGGTGGCCTGGCCCGCGTCCAGCTTCCAGCAGGTCGTCAATGCCGCAGCGGACGGGATGGAAGAGGAAGTGAAGGCGGTAAACATGGCAGGCTCCTGGTAATTTGTTGCAGTAGAAGAATCATCGCGCCCAAAGACCGCAGGGTCCAATGAAAACGGGTTAGGCTATTGATTCCCAAACCGCATGAATCCCGCATCCATTCCCAGATCAATCCGAATATGTCGTTGCTTCGCCTTGCCGTGCTAAAGCACTGTCTGCGGCTTCGCGTCTAATCTCGAATTGATCTGAAAATGGATGCCCCTATGCACACCACCCAAACCCATTTGCGCACCCGCCCCATCGGCGTGGGCCAGCTGCGCGCCTTTGCCGCCGTGGCCCGGCTGCTGAACTTTCGGGCGGCGGCAGAAGAGCTGTCGCTGACGCAATCGGCCGTGAGCCGCCAAATCCAGGCACTGGAAGACGAGGTCGGCGTGGCCCTGTTTCTGCGCCACACCCGGGCCGTGGAGCTGACCGGTGCAGGCGCGCAATTGATGCGCACCGTGGGCCAAAACCTGGAGCAGCTGGACAGCACGGTGCGCATGATTCGGCGCAGCGCCGGGCGCAAAAGCGTGGCCATCAGCACCTGGGCCTCGTTTGCCTCGATGTGGCTGATCACCCGGCTGGAAGCCTTCCAGACCGAGTACCCCGACATCGACATCCGTATCGACGCCACCGACAACCTGGTGGACCTGGACACCTCCGACGTAGACCTGGCGCTGCGCTACGCCATGCCCGACACCGTGCCACCCGGTGCGATACGTATGTTTGGCGAACAACTCACCGCCGTGGCCAGCCCCTGGCTGCTGAAAACCGGCAAAAAACTGACCCGGGGTGAAGACCTGGCCCATTTCGCCCTGCTGGAGGCGGGCGACTCGCACCGCACCCAGCACCTGGAATGGCTGACCTGGCAGCGCTGGTTCGAGATGCACCAGCTGCACAAGCTGGAGCCCAAACGCTGGATGCACTTCAACTACGCCCACCAGATCGCCCAGGCCGCCCTCACCGGCCAAGGCGTGGCCCTGGCCCGCATGCCGCTGATTGCCGACAGCCTGGCCAGCGGCGATCTGGTCGAAATATTGCCCCACATGCGGCTGGACTCGCCGATGGCCTACTGGCTGGTGGTCGGCCCCCGCAGCGCGGCAAGGCCCGAGATCAAGGCCTTCTGTGCCTGGCTGCTGCTACAGGCGCAAGCCACGCGTACGGCGATTGGGGATGGGCCGGACCCGGATACGGTGGACCACTTTGACTGAGAGTTTTTTTGCTATATTAAAAATAGCTGCTTGCGCAGGTGGAATATGCGCTAGCAGCCTTTTTCTCATAAATTCGAGTATTCGCCACCCTGCCCCCTACAAGGCAAGCGAAGCGATGCCCCTTCGCGAACAGCGCAGAACTGGCTTTGCCAGGCTGCTGCTGTTGCCCCCTTGCCAAGGGGGTTGGCGGAAAGCGCTTGCGCTGTAGCCTGGGGGTGTGCCTAGTCCTCTAACCTACCGGCCAGACCACTCCGTTGTCGTTCAAGATCGCATCCAGCGGCACGTCGTGCGCTTCGGGCTCGAAATCGTCCAGGTAACCATTGGTAAAACCCAGCCCCACGGTGAAGGGTTTGGGTTCCAGCGTGGACAGCATGCGGTCGTAGAAACCGCCGCCGTAGCCCAGCCGGTAGCCCCCTGCCGCGTAGCCCACGCAGGGCACAAACAGCAAGGTGGGCGTGACCAGCTCGGTGGCTTTGGGTTTGAGGATGCCGTAGGCGTCTTCTTCCATCGGGCAGCCGGGATACCAGGCGTGGAAGGTCATGGTTTTGTGCAGCTTGTTGACCACCGGCAGGCCGATGCGCTTGAGCTGCGGGCCGTCCAGCAGTTCGCCGTCTTCCTTCCAGCGGTGCAGGGCGGGCAGGGGGTCAAATTCGCCCTTGATGGGCCAATAGGCCCCGATCACCGCGTCGGGCCGCCCCACCAGCCAGATGCGCATCACGCGTTGCAGCAAATCAGAGCGCTCCAGCCGGTCGGGCAGCTCCAGGCGTTGTTCAATCAGTGCTTGGCGCAGGGCTTTTTTGTCCTGGGCTTTGTCGTTCATTTGGTTGTCCATAATCCCCACATGCAATTTCCAGCCATTCTGACACCGATCACCCTCGCCCTCGGCATCGCCTTTACTGGCGCCGCCTGCAGCCAGCCCAGGCCCGACCCAGCGGGCGATGCCACCCTCGTGGACATGGCCCAGGCCTTCAAAAAAGGCGACCGCAAGCGCCTCAGCGCCCTGCTGCCCCAGGTGCGCGGCCACCTTTTAGAGCCTTGGGCCGCCTACTGGGAGCAAAAGCAGCGGCTGGAAGACATGACCACGCTGGACATGCAGATGTTTGCCACGCGCTTCCCCGGCAGCTACCAGGAAGACCGGCTGCGCAACGACTGGCTGCTGCTGCTGGGCCAGCGCCGCGACTGGACCACCTTTGCCGACGAATACAGCCGCTACCGCATGGCCGACGACCGCGAAGTGCGCTGCTACGCCCTGCTGATCGACCAGATCAAACAAGGTGCCAACAGCCCGCCCGCCCTGGCCGACGAGGTACGCAAAAACTGGCTCGCCCAGCGCGAGGCCGACGACGGCTGCACCCAGGCCGCCAGCCATTTGTTTGCCGCCAAAAAGCTCAGCCCGCAAGACATCTGGCGCAAAGCCCGGCTGGGCATCGAGGCGAACCGCCCGCGCATGGCCGCCAAAGCGCTGGAAATCATCTCGCCCGAATCGCTGCCCGCGCTGGCAGACATTAACGACAGTGCTATCAAATTCTTGAGCAGCAAAGCCATCGCCCTGGGCCGGGTGCGCAAAGAAATGGTGGTACTGGCGCTGACCAAGATCGCCATCGCCGACCCCGACAACGCCGCCACGCTGCTCGACAACAAGTGGAGCAGCCAGCTCACCGCCGAGGAGCGCAACTGGACCTGGGGCGTGATCGGCAAGCAGGCCGCCACGCGCCTGTCGGCCACGGCCAGCGAGTACTACGGCCACGTCACCGACAACAACGACCTGAGCGACGACATGCTGGCCTGGCGGGTGCGCAGCGCCCTGCGCGGGGGCCGCTGGAAAGAGGTGGCCAGCGCCGTCAACGCCATGGGCAAAGACGCGCAGGCCGACCCCGCCTGGGTCTACTGGAAGGGCCGCGCCCTGCAAGCCCAGGCTTTGTCTGACCTGGACCGGGTGGAGCCCAAGCGCCTGTTTGACAGCATTGCCAGCGTGCGCGGCTTCTACGAGCAACTGGCGCTGGAAGAACTGGGCCAAAAAACCACCGTACCGCCCCGCCCCGCCGCATTGACACCCGAAGAAAAATCCGCCGCCAGCGCCAACCCCGGCCTGCAACGCGCGCTGGCCGCCATCCAGCTGGGCCTGCGCAGCGAAGGCAACCGCGAATGGAACTACAGCACCAACCTGCACGAGCGTGGCGGCATGGACGACCGCGCCCTGCTGGCCGCCGCCGACCTGGCCTGCCAGCGCGAGGTGTGGGACCGCTGCATCAACACCAGCGAACGCACCAAGGGCGTGATGGACTTCGCGCAGCGCTTCCCCATGCCGCATCAAACCAGCGTGGTGCAGCGCAGCCAGGCCATCAGCCTGGACCCGGCCTACGTGTACGGCCTGATCCGCCAGGAGTCGCGCTTCATCATGGACGCGCGCTCCGGCGTGGGCGCATCCGGCCTGATGCAGGTAATGCCCGCCACCGCCCGCTGGACCGCCAAAAAGATCGGCCTGACCAGCTTTACCCCCGACCAGATCACCGACCGCGACACCAACATCGCCATCGGCACCGGCTACCTGAAGCTGGTGCTGGACGACTTTGCGGGCTCCATGCCGATGGCCGCCGCCGCCTACAACGCCGGGCCGAGCCGCCCCCGTGTGTGGCGCAACGGGCCGGTGCTGGAGGCGGCGGTGTGGGCCGAGAATGTGCCGTTTACCGAGACCCGCGACTACGTGAAAAAAGTGCTCTCCAACACCACCAACTACGCCGCCATCCTGACCGGCCAACCCCAGTCGCTGAAAGCCCGGCTGGGCCTGGTCGGCCCGCTGGCCGTTAATGCCCCCGATGCCAGCAAGGAACTGCCATGAACACCGCCACCCCATCCCCCTCTGCCTCCCCTTACGGCACCCTGCCGCCCACCAGCACCCCGGCGCAGCGCAAGCCCATCAGCCTGCCGCGCCTGGCCGAAATGCACCAGCGTGGCGAAAAAATCACCATGCTGACCGCCTACGACGCGACCTTTGCCGCCGTGGCCGATGCAGCGGGGGTCGAATGCATCCTGGTGGGCGACTCGCTGGGCATGGTCTGCCAGGGCCTGCACAGCACCGTGGGCGTGGGCCTGGAGACCATGCGCTACCACACCGAAAGCGTGGTGCGCGGCATGCTGCGCAGCCAGTCCACCGCCTGGGTGATTGCCGACCTGCCGTTTGGCAGCTACCAAGAGGGCCGCGAACAGGCCATCCGCAGCGCGGGCGTGCTGATGCAGGCGGGCGCGCACATGGTCAAGCTCGAAGGCGGCGGCTGGACCACCGAGATCGTGCAGTTCTTGGTGGAGCGCGGCATCCCGGTGTGCGCCCACCTGGGGCTAACCCCGCAAACCGTGCATGCGCTGGGCGGCTACCGGGTGCAGGGCAAGTCGGATGCCGCCGCCAGCACCCTGCGCCAACACGCCCACGCCTTGCAAGACGCCGGGGCCGCGATGGTGGTACTGGAGATGGTGCCCGCCCCGCTGGCCGCCGAGCTCACCACCGCCCTGCCCCACTGCGCCACCATCGGCATCGGCGCGGGCAAAGACACCGCTGGCCAGGTGCTGGTGCTGCACGACATGCTCGGCATCAACTTGGGTAAGATGCCGCGCTTTGTGCGCAATTTCATGCTGGATGCCCCCAGCGTGCGGGGCGCGATGGAAGCCTATGTGCAAGCCGTCAAAAACGGCAGCTTTCCCGACAACAGCCAGCACGCCTGGTAATTTTTGCCCCTTGCCCCACGTCCCATGCGCATTGCCCACACCATAGAAGAACTCCGCGCCCACCTCAGCGCCCACCAGCACCCCGCCTTTGTCCCCACGATGGGCAATCTGCACGCCGGGCACTTGGCCCTGGTGCGCCAGGCCAAGCCGCTGGGCGATGTGACGGTGGCCAGCATCTTTGTGAACCGCCTGCAATTTTTGCCGCACGAAGACTTCGACAGCTACCCGCGCACCTGGGAGCGCGACTGCACCTTACTCAAAGATGCCGGTTGCGACGTGCTGTTTGCACCAAAGGAGAAGGTGCTCTACCCCGAGCCGCAAACCTTTAAGGTCCAGCCCACCCCGGCGCTGGCGGACCTGCTGGAGGGCCAGTTTCGCCCCGGCTTCTTTGTGGGCGTGGCCACGGTGGTAATGAAGCTGTTCACCTGTGTGTTCTCTGAATCCAAGGGCCAGCGCACCGCCCTGTTTGGCCAAAAAGACTACCAGCAGCTGATGGTGATCCGCCGCCTGGTGCAGCAGTTTGCCCTGCCCATCACCGTGGTGGGCGGCCCGACCCAGCGCGATGCCGACGGCCTGGCCCTGTCGTCGCGCAACGGCTTCCTCAGCCCGGCCGAGCGTGCCGAGGCGGTGCAACTGTCCCAAACCCTGCAAGCGATGGCAGCCGCATTGCGCCAGGGCGCTTGCGACATCCCCGCGCTGGAAGCCCAGGCCTTGGACAGCTTGCGCGCACGCGGCTGGGCCCCCGACTACCTGACCGCCCGCCGCCGCAGCGACCTGCTGGCCCCCACAGCCTCCGACGAACCCCTGGTGGTGCTGGGCGCGGCCCGGCTGGGCAACACGCGCTTGATCGACAATTTAGAGGTCTGAAGCCGCTGCGGACACCCCGCAACATCTGCTACAAAAAAAATAGCTGCTAGCGCATACAGAATATGCGTTAGCAGCTCTTTTTATGCTTAAAACCCTTTACGGGTCGCAAGCTTACCCGTGGGTCGCTGCCCGCGAAATCGACACACCGGCCACCAGCGGCTGGCCCAGAATTTCAGGCCGGGTGGTGCGCTGGGTGGCGACACCGTTTTCATCAAACAGGTGCATGCAGTGCGGTGGCAAATACAGGTGCACCGGGTTGCCCACGCTGCAACTGGTTTGGCCGCTTTCGCGCACGGTGACCAGCTCGCCACCGGCCAGCCGCACGTAGATGTAGCTGGCTTCGCCCAGTTGCTCCAAAAAGGCCACCAGGCCGGTGACCACATTGGGGCCGCCGGACGGCACGATCTGCACATGCTCGGGGCGCACGCCAATGGTGACCTCGGCATGGGCGGCAATACGGCTGGCATTGACTTCAGCATGCACCTCTACTTCGGCCACGGTGGCCACCGCGCTGGCACCGTTGGCGCGCGTCAGGCGGGCGGCGATGAAGTTCATCTTGGGGCTACCGATAAAGCCCGCCACAAACTTGTTCACCGGGTGGTGGTACAGATCGAGCGGCGCACCGCACTGGGCCACGCTGCCGTCGCGCTGCACGGGTTCACCGGCGTTGAGCAAGACGATCTTGTCGGCCAGGGTCATGGCTTCGACCTGGTCGTGGGTCACGTAGATCATGCTGGCGGTGCCGATGTCTTTGTGCAGCTTGGCGATTTCCAGGCGGGTTTGCACGCGCAACGAGGCATCCAGGTTGGACAGGGGTTCGTCAAACAAGAACACATCGGGTTCGCGCACGATGGCCCGGCCAATCGCCACCCGCTGGCGCTGGCCGCCCGACAGCTCTTTGGGCAGGCGCGTCAGCAACGGGTCGAGCTGCAAAATCTTCGAGGCTTTTTTGACCCGTTGCTCCACCGTATTGGCATCGGTTTTGGCTTGCTTGAGGCCAAACGCCATGTTCTCAAAAACCGTCATGTGCGGGTACAGCGCATAGCTTTGGAACACCATCGCCACGCCCCGGCGCGAGGGTGGGGTTTCGTTCATGCGCTGGCCGTTGATGCTCAGCTCGCCGCTGGTGATGTCTTCCAGGCCCGCCACCATGCGCAGCAGCGTAGATTTGCCGCAGCCCGACGGGCCGACAAACACCACAAACTCGCCCTTATTGATGTCCAGATCGACCTTGCGAATGGTGTCGGGCAGGTGGCTGGCGTAGCGTTTGTGGACATCGCGGAATTTGATTTCAGACATGCAGGTCTCCTAATTTTTAAATGGATGCTGGGGGGTGCGCGCAGGGGTTTAGCCCTTGACGGCACCTGCCGTGAGGCCGCCGACGATCTTGCGTTGGAATATCAGCACCAGGCCGATCAGTGGCAGGGTGACCAGCACCGAGGCGGCCATGATCTTGCCCCAGGGGATTTCGTATTTATCGGCTCCGCTGATCAGCGAAATCGACACCGGTACCGTGCGGTCGGCGTTGCTCAGCACAAAGGTCAGGGCGAACATAAATTCATTCCAGGCGGCAATGAAAGCCAGCAGGCCGGTGGTCACCAGCGCAGGCCACATCACCGGCAAAAACACCTTGGTGATGATGCCCCAGGGGGTGCAGCCGTCCATGATGGCGGCCTCTTCCAGCTCTTTGGGCAGGTCGCGCACAAAGGTGGTGAGCACCCACACGGTGAACGGCAGGGTGAACACCATGTACGGCAGGGTCAGGCCCCACCAGTGGTTGTAGAAGCCAATGAACTGCATCAGCTCGAACATGCCCGACAGCACCGCCACCTGCGGGAACATGGACACCGCCAGCACGGTGAGCAGCAGCAGACCCCGCCCCCGGAACTGGATGCGGCCCAGCGCGTAAGCCGCCGTTACCCCCAGAAACAGCGAGGCAATCACCACCAGCGTAGACACCATCAAGGAGTTGAGGATGTGGCGGCCAAACGGGTGCTCGGCCACGGTAAACATGGCGATGTAGTTCTTGAACGACGGCGCGGCAGGCCACAGCGACGAGCTGAACAGCTCGGTGCCCGACTTGAGCGAGGTAACGATCGCAAAGTAAAACGGAAACAGGCAAAACAGCGCGATCACGGCCACCAGCAGGTACAAACCGATGGTGCCGAGGATTTTTTGGTGTTGGTAGTTCATGGTGTGCATCCTTATTTCGACATATCCACTTTGGACAGCTTCAGGTACAGCACCGTGCAAGCCCCGATGATCAGGAACAGCACCGTGGAGGCGGCCGAGCCATAACCCACATAGTTGTTGTCCACAATTTCGCGCCGCACAAAGCCTGACATGCTGATGGTGTCCACGCTGTTGGAGGTCATCACGTAGATGATGTCAAACACCCGCAGGGCATCCAGCAGGCGGAAGATCACCGCCACCATCAGGGCCGGCCAGATCAGCGGCACGGTGACCTTGAAGAACACCCGCACCGGGTGGATGCCGTCCACGTGGGCGGCCTCATAGCAGTCGGTGGGCAGCATTTGCAGTGCGGCCAAAATCAGCAGGGCCATGAAGGGCGTGGTTTTCCACACGTCCACCAACACCACCGACCACAGGGCATAGTTAGGGTCTGCCGTCCAGGCAATGTTGTGGTCGATGATGCCGGCACTGCGCAGCAGCGCGTTCATCACGCCAAACTGGTCGTTCATGATCCAGGCCCACATCTTGGCCGAGACGATGGTCGGGATGGCCCAGGGCACCAGCACCGCAGCACGGATAAACGAGCGGCCTTTGAAGTTGGCATTCAACACCAGGGCAAAAATCACCCCCAGCAGCGTCTCAGTGACGACCGAAAAGAATGAGAATTTAAAAGTATTACGAATGGCCATACCCCAATCGGTATTCCAGAAGCCCTCGACGGCATTCAAATTGAATACACCATATTCGCCAAAGTAATTTTGAAAACCCACCATCTTGTAGGTGGAATCGCCAATCGCCTCTAGCGACGCATCGGTAAAGCTGAAAAAGATGGTGCGGCCCAGTGGCCAGCCCGCTACCAGTAACAAGACCAGCAGCGTGGGGGTCAGAAATATCCACGCGCTACGGGTGCGCTCGCGGGTCAGTTCGGATGTTTGGGTGCGCATGGAGACTCCAAGGGGATCTAGTGGCTGAACGGGCCGCTGCATGGTGTCCACACAGCGGCCCGAGGTTCAACGAAAGCGACTGTTCAGGTCCAGACTGCTTAGTTCCACTTAGGCCCGCGACGGATCGCGTTCAGCTTGCCTTCCAGCTTCTTCACGCTTTCCGCGCCGGTGGACTTCTTGGACAGCACTTCGTGGGTGGCATTCCAGAAAGCGGCGGACACTTCGTTGTACTTGGCACCTGTCACGGTGGCGGGGCGGGGCACTGCACCGACAAAGGTGTCATACAGATCGCCGAAGAACGGGTTCGCGGCCAGCACTTCTTTGTCTTTGTACAGCGTGGCAATGGTGGGGTTATACGAACCACGGATGGCGCGGTCTTTTTGCACCGCAGCGCTGGTCAGGTACATCACCAGATCGGCCGACTCCTTGGGGTTCTTGGAGTACTTGCTGACCGACAACTGCCAGCCGCCCAGCGTAGCGGCGGTTTTGCCGCCCTCGCCCTTGGGCAAGGCCACCACCCCGACCTTGCCCTTGACGGGGCTGTCGGCACCCTGGCTCAGCGACCAGGCATAAGGCCAGTTGCGCATGAACACGGCATTGCCCTTCTGGAACACGCCACGGGCCTCTTCTTCGCCGTAGTTCAGCACGCCGGTAGGGGCGATGGTGCCGATCCAGCCAGCTGCGGTGTCCAAGGCCTTGGCAGCCTGGGGGTTGTTGATGGTGATCTTGCCGGTGCTGTCCACAATGTTGCCGCCGCCGAAGCTGGACACCCATTCCAGGCCGTCGCAGGTCAGGCCCTCATAGGCCTTGGCCTGGAACACAAAACCTTGCATATCGGCCATACCAGCTTTGCGCTCGCCGTCCATCACCTTGGTGGCGGTGGCGGTTAGTTCAGTCCAGGTGGTGGGGGCTTTTTCGTTGTACTTGGCCAGCAAGTCTTTGCGGTAGTACAAAACACCGGCATCGGTAAACCAGGGCATGGCCAGCAGCTTGCCGCCCACGGTGTTGTTGGCCACGATGGCGGGGAAATGCTCTTTTTCTGCGCCCTTGGCGTAAGAGCTCAGGTCCAGCAAGTGGTCTTTCAGTAAACCGGGCCACACCACGTCTACCGACAACACATCCAAATCGGTAGCCTTGGCGGCAAACATCTGGCGGAACAGGCCCAGGATGTCGCTGGAAGACTGGGGAATGCTCAGGTGCTTGACGGTGTTGCCGGTCTTGGCGCTCCACTCATCACCGGCTTTTTTGCAAAACTCGAAATCCTGCCCCACGGAGCCGCAAGAAATGGTGACGGTGACGCCCGCTGCGTGCGCACCAATAGCGCCCAAAGCGCCGAAGCTAATCAGCACGGCGGCTGCGGTTTTGGTCATTGCTGTCATGGAATGTCTCCTGTTGTGTTCGATATCTGCCGGGGTAGTGGGGCAGCTAACGCCACCCCACAAGGCCGAAGTTTTGGTGCTGTTAAAAGCCAGTGCAGTATAAATTCAAAGCGCTTTGAATTGAACACTGGGTTTACCCGAGGAAAGCCACACACACCCCATTTTTGCCACCAACCAGAACCGTTTCCCCAATGAAAAACCCACCCGAGCGGCACGCTGGGGTGGGTTTTGGAGGAGGTACAGGGCTATGCCCAAAGGCGACAGTCCTGCGGCGCAGCGACAAGCGCTGCGGGGTCCTTAGAAGGCGTAGTTCACACGGACGCGGACACCGTTGTCGTTAGCAGCAGTGTTGGAGCCACCGGCCTTGGACAAAGACACGGCTGGGGTGATCGTGGCACCCTTGATGTCAAAGAAAGGAATGGCGTAAGAAGCGTAAACGGTGGTGACCTTAGCATCAGCAACACCTGCTCCTGCGTCAACCGTACCCATCAACACACCCAGAGTGGCTGGACCGGCTTGGGCAATCAAGCCATAGCCACGTTGTTTCATGTTGGCAATGGTTTTGCCGGATGCCACGTTAGCGGTCAGGATGAAGCCGCCAAAATCGTAGCCACCGGTCAAGCCGAAGCCAGTGCGGGTCACGGAATTAATGGCCGCAACTGCATTCACTTGAAACGATGTTGGGGTCGCAGCAGCAAACGCCACAGCGGAAGTTCCGTTAGTCTTGACCGACTCAAAACCAGCAGCCAAATTCAGTGGGCCATTGGCATAAGTCAACACAGGGCGCACGCCGGTAGCTTGGCCAGCGTTCTTAGATGAAACCAAGCCCACTTCCAGACCCAAGCCGCCACCCATTTTCAAGTTTGCAGCAGCATGAAACACGTCAGAACCCATACGGCCACGCAGAGTACCCGCGTTGTAAGGACTGAAACCGGCATGGTTGACGAGCGTATCGCCAGGTGTTTGGTACAGATTGGCAGCTTCAAAACGGCCTAATTTAATATCAGCCACATCGCTGCCGAACTGACCCCACATGTCGTCGGTAGCCGTTCCACCAGTCTTTTGCGCCAACAAGCTAGCACGGCCAGCCATGAAGTATTTAGAACCCATTTTCTTGCTGGCATTCACTTCGACGCGACCGCTTTGCTTCATGCCACGGTCTTGGTTCAGGTAGGTGCTATCCAATTCCAGGTTGGCATCAAAGTCCGCAAAAGCAGAGGCAGACACCATTGCGAAAGCGGCCAGTGCGGTGGCGCGGAAAACGGTTTTGAGAGTTTGGGTCAAGGAAGTCTCCTGTGAAGTTTTAAGTTTTGCGATGGATCTGCGTCTGTGGCGGGGCTTTGCGGAGCCCTCTGCTTGCCAACGAATATGTGCAGACCTGCCGCATTTTTGGCTGCCTGTGTTTTGGAAGGGATAAGGACGAACCCCAATAGTCGGACAATTGAACCGCCTCCAAGCTACTTTTGGCATCTTTGTATACGGTATGCGCATGCAAGAGTTACCAATTGGTTACATAGACGGGCTAAAACCCGGTTTCTCCTCTCAAATTGACCGTTTTTAACCCGCTGGTCCACCCTTTCCAAAACACCCTGGAGCAAGCCACTCGGTAACGTCTATTTACAAAAATGAACCCATGAAAGCAGGTGCCATTTATTTTCCAGAGGCGCTGCGCTGCGTTGTGAAATTGCGACAATCCAGCGCAGAGGCGTCAGTACCACCCCATTCACAAGCCGTTACATTTCAACGCCATCGGCTACTATCGGCCGCCAACCCCACCCACTACGCTTCTTAGATGTCACTGAAACGGATCGCCGAAGAACTCGGCCTGTCGCTCACCACCGTGAGCCGCGCCATGAACGGCTACCCCGAAGTAGCGGCCGCCACGCGCCGCGATGTGTTGGCGGCTGCCGCCCGCATGGACTACCGGGCCGATGCCCGTGCCCGGGGCTTGGCCCTGGGGCGCGCCGATGCCGTGGGCATCGTGTTTCCTATTACCACCGGCGATTTGGGTGACCAGCAGTTTTTGCAAGTGGCATCGTCTATGGGCGAGCGCTTCGCCCAGGCGGGGTTGGACTTGCTGATTGTCTCGGCCTCGGCCAACGACGAGCTGGCGGCTTACGAGCGGGCCATCACCGGCCGCCATATTGGCGTGTTCGTGGTGCCGCGCACCCGCGTACAAGACCGGCGGCTGGAGCTGTTGCAAGCGCGCAATGTGGCGTTTGTGGCGTATGGCCGCACCGAGTCGCTGACCGCCGAGTACGCCTGGTTTGATTTCGACAACCTGGCCGGTGCCCGCATGGCCACCGACCGCCTGCTACGCCTGGGCCACCGCCGGGTGGGCTATTTGGGTGCCCCGCCGGAATACAACTTTGCCGACCAGCGCTATGCCGGTTTTTGCGCCAGCATGAAGGCGGCGGGCATTCCCATCAAACCCGTGGCGGTACAGCGCAATGCGCTGGAGCGCCGCTCGGGCTATGCCGCCATGCAAAAATTGCTGGCTCTGCCCCAGCGACCCACCGCCGTGCTGGTAGACAACAATCTGGCCGGTATTGGTGCGCTGCACGCGGTGCTGCATTCTGGTCTGGTGCTGGGGCGCGACCTGTCGGTGATCGTGTACGACGGGCTGGGTTCCGATTCCGTGGTGCGCACCACGGTCACAGCGGTGATGCAACCCACCCCCGCCACTACCGGTGTGGCCTTGGCCGAAATGACCCTGGCACGCCTGCGCGGCGAGCCGCTGGAGTCGCTGCAAAAACTGTGCATGCCCGAGCTGGAAATTGGCGACAGCGACGGGCCGCCACTTGCCAGCTAACTTTCATGCCGGGATGCCGCGCACCCCGGCTTACGAAAGTTTGTTCTTTCACGTTAATCGCACAGCCTTGCATCTTTGATCGCCGCCACCCGCGCGGCATGGACCAGCACCCCAATCTCTTGGCCTTGCACGCCGTTGGCCTGGGCCGCTTTGGCGATGGGTTCGGTGGCTACCGACTGTGCGGCTTGCAACACCTGTAGCCAGTGTGCGCGCAGCGGATAAGCCGTTGCCCCACGCCCCCGCGCATCACATTCGCAGGCCAGCAGGGCATCCGCAAAGCGCTGGGGTTTACGCAAGGCATCCGCCCGCTCCAATAAACGCAAGGCGGCAGCGGCGCTGGTGTCCAGCCCTTGGTGGAGGTTGCCCTTCTCGCGGGCGACCAGCGCGGCAAGGTCGCGGCAGTCGTTGGGCACGCGCAAAATTAAATAGGGGTCAGACCCCCATTCCAAGCAGGCAAAGCGCACCGGCAGTGGTGCGTGCAGCCGGGCTGCGGTATCCAGCACTGGCATGGCATGCAGGTCGGTAGCGAGGTCTTTGGGCAGCAGCCGCTCCAACGCGCCGCAGTCGCGCAGCACCGCGAACATGCGCGAAGGCTGCGGCTCCATCAGGCCACGGGCCAGCTCTTGCCACACGCGTTCGGGCACCAGGGCATCGACCTCGCCTGCGGCCACCATCTCAATCATCAGGTCCATCGTCTCGGGGGCCACGGTGAAGTCGGCGAAGCGGGCGGCAAAGCGGGCTACGCGCAAGATGCGTACCGGGTCTTCGCGGAAGGCATCGGTGACATGGCGCAGCACTTTGGCGTGCAGGTCACGCTGGCCGCCAAAGGGATCGGTCAGGTCCGAAAAATTTACGTCTAATTGGCCACTAGCGCTTATTTCACTTGCGCTAGCAGCTATTGAATTAATAGTAAGGTCGCGCCGGGCCAGGTCTTGCTCCAGGGTCACATCGATGGCGGCGTGGACCGCAAAGCCGTGGTAGCCGGGAGCGGTTTTGCGCTCGGTGCGGGCCAGGGCGTATTCCTCATGGGTGCGCGGGTGCAAGAAAACCGGGAAGTCTTTGCCCACCGGAAGGTAGCCCTGGGCCAGCAGCGCCTCGGGCGTAGCGCCCACAACCACCCAGTCGCGGTCACCGCCGGTGCGGCCCAACAAGGCATCGCGGACCGCGCCGCCGACAAGATAAATGTGCATCAGGCCAGTTTAGCGGCCCGGTAGGGTTCCTCGAAGTCGAGAAAGTCGTGCTCTGCCAAGGCATCTTTGGTCCATGCCTGCACGCTGGGCAGGGCGATGACACGGTCCACATAGGCCTGGATGGCGGGCGGCAGCGGCAGTGCATAGCCATTCAGGCGCATGCACACCGGGGCAAAAAACGCATCGGCAATGCTGAACGCACCGAACAGCATGGGGCCGCCGTAGGTATCGAGCAGGGCGCTCCACATGGCCACCAGGCGGGCCACGTCGGCGCGCACGGCGGGCTGGTCGCGCCAGATGATCTGGCCCACCTCGGGCAAATGGGCTTCGATGTTCATGGGGCAGTGGCTGCGCAGGGCGCTGAAGCCGGAATGCATTTCGGCACAGACGCTGCGGGCCCGGGCGCGGGCTTGGGGGTCGCGCGGCCAGAGATTTTTATCGGGATATTGCTCGGCCAGGGTCTCGGCAATGGCCAATGTGTCCCAGACGGCGAGTTCACCGTCCACCCATACAGGCACTTTGCCCACCGGATTCACCGCATGCACGGTGGCTTTGAACTGCGAGTCGGCGTTGAATGAATCAAACCGCACATAGACTTCTTCAAACGGAATACCCATCTGCACAAGCAGTACCCACGGGCGCATGGACCACGACGAATAATTTTTATTACCAATGTAAAGTTTTTGCATCGTAGCTCCTGAGAATAAAGAAGGGTTTTACGTAGAAACCTTGTTGAAACAACAGCTTATCGCAAGTTTGGCGGGGTATTGATGCAAAAACAGCGCCGGATTGATGCCCCGTATCTGCGCACGGGCACGGGATGGTATGTTTAGAAGCAGCCCCGCAGAATGCAAAAAGCCTGGTCAACGGACCAGGCTTTTGAATATCTTCTATTGCCCGCAGAATGCGGACTAGCAAGAAGCGGACTTAAGCAATCAGAAACTGCTCGCGGTCCAGATTTTGAATCCACTTTGGTGGTTTGCCACGGCCGGTCCAGGTGTCACCGGTCAAAGGGTTGCGGAACTTGGGGGCCACCTTGGTGACGGATTTAGCACGGGGTTTACCCGCACCAAAAATATCATCAGCAGTCAAACCAAAATCGGCCACCAAGGCTTTTACTTTTTCAATGGCATCGGCATTTTCAAGCGTGTGGGCTTGCTTGATTTGCTGTTCCAGGAGTGCGCGTTGCTCTAGAAGTTCTTTGTAGGTTGGCATTTTATTTTCCAGATATTTCGAGGATTACGATCGAGAAACTTATTATAACCGTCGAAATAAAACCCCACGGACCAGTCAATTAAAAATCAGCCGACGCAGCGTATTTATTTGCGTTAGCTGGTATTTTTAAATCCAAAAAATAGCCAAACCACATCAATTTTCAGGCCAATGCCACGGCGGCGTAATCGCCGACCTTATCGGCCAATCCGGCGGGCACCAGCACTGCACCGGCGGTTAATGCGGGCAAATGGGCATCAATATGGGCTTGCAGGCGCGGCAGCAGAAATTCTCGGTTATGCCAAAACACACTGCCACCCAAACTAATGCGCTGCAGGTCCAGCGTGGCCACCAGGTTGTACAGGGCGCGGCCCAGCACGCGGCACAGGCTATCGACGATTTCCAGGGCCGCAGCATCGCCTGCGCGGGCGGCTTGGAACAGCACCGGCGCTTCCTGGCCAAAGCGGCGGGCGATGGCGTTGCCTGCCACCAAACCTTCTACATCGCCGACGTTGCCGCAGCCGCAGAGTGCATCCATGTTGTCACTGACAAACATGTGGCCCGCGTGGCCCGCATTGCCGTTTTTGCCGCGCAGTACGTGGCCATCGACGCACAGACCCACGCCGATGCCGGTGCTCCAGGTGACGTAGGCGCAATGGTCCACGCCTTGCAGCGCACCCCAGCGGCGCTCGGCTTCCAATGCGGCCACACAGTCGTTTTCAATCCGCACGCGGGCAAAGCGGGCACCTAGCGGGGCTTCGAGCAAGGCGGTTTTCCAGTCGTTGGGCAGGCCACGCGCCGGGCCGGCCATGCCGCCGCAGATGTTGGGGCCAGCCAGCTCGATCAGGCCGTCGTTGATGATGAAGGGGCCGCACGAGGAGACTCCGGCGTTTTGCACGCTGGCGGGGTCTACCCCCAGTTCGACACAGGTTTCCTGGACCATGCGGATGATCTGTACCGCCAGCGCGTCGTTGCTGCCGGTTTTGGCGGTGGGCTCGGTGCGGCGGCCTTGCAGCACCGGCAGGTCGTCATTACCGCTGGCCAGGCTGACGGCAACCTTGGTGCCGCCGATGTCGATGCATGCTTTCATGGGAATCTTTTCGTTAGATAAATTTAGCGACCAGGCCTGCAACCAGGCTCAGGGCAATAGTGGTGGTGAATGGAAGAAACCAGGGTCTGCCAAAGAGCCGAAAGCGCAAGTCGCCCGGCAGTCTGCCAAAACCCAGCTTCTGCAACAACGGGGAAAACCAGTCAATCAGTAACAAGGCGAGAAAGATAACCAGCAGCCAGCGGAACATGGTTACAGCGTGTGCGAGCGGTCGCCCTGGGTAAAGCCCAGTGGGGCCCACTCTGGCCCCGCGCCAAAGGCCAGCACCTTGAACAGTTCGCCCATTTCGTGTTCAGTGATCAATTTGAGCGCTTGCGCACGTTCTGCGTGCGTAGCGTGCTCCATTTTTAATAGCAAACCGCAGTTCATCAAAAACCGCGCCTGGCTGGTGTAGCCCAGCACGGTCAGGCCCGCGTCTTGGCCGGCCAGGGCGATGCCGCTGAAGTTGACATGGGCGGTGATGTCTTTCAGCCCCACCAGGGCCAGCGGGTCGGTATCTGACCGGTGCTGGTAATGGCACATCACGGTGCCGGTGTTGCGCTGCGGGTGGTAGTACTCGGCCTCGGGAAAGCCGTAGTCCAGAAAGAAGGCCGCGCCTTGCGTGAGCCGGTCGGCCAAGGTGCGGATGAAGGACTCGGCCTGGGGGTGGATTTCGGTCAGGTAGTCGTGCGGGCCGTCGATCTCGGCAGGGGGGCGCAGGGCGGTGGGACGGTCTTGCCAAACGAATGCTTGGCCAGACCAGGCCACGCCGCGCTCATGCCACACGCCGCCGATACGGGCCAGCAGCTGCACCGGCATAGCGTCCAGCACCTCGTTGCCCACCACCACGGCTTGCAGGGTGGCGGGTAGTTCGGTCACCCATTGCACCTTGTCGGCAAACCGGGCCAGGCGCAGCTGCTGGCGGGCCCGCAGCGTGCCGGACACATCGACGATGCAGTAGCGCTGCACCTGCTCGCCCAGGGTTTCCAATAATTGCAGCGCCAACGCACCCGAGCCCGCGCCAAATTCCCACACCTCGGTGGTGCCGGTTATCTGCAAGGCCTGCGCCACCTGGGCCGCCAGGGCCTGGCCGAACAAGCCAGACAGCTCGGGCGCGGTAACGAAGTCGCTGCCGTCAGCATCCTGGCTACCGAACTTGGGGCGGTCGTTGGCGTAGTAGCCCAAACCGGGGTGGTACAGGGCCTGGGCCATGAATTGGTCGAAGGGAATCCATCCGTCGGCGGCCACAGACGACGTAATGGCCTGCCGGATCTCGGTTTGGAGCGTGCTCGTTAAACTGGGGGGTGTTTTTTCCACCCCCAGATTGTCTCTGAATGTTGCCTCCAAACCTGCCCCCTCCCCCAGCTCGTACTGCATTGGTAACTGGCGCGGGCAAACGGCTGGGCCGCGAAATCGCGCTGGCGCTGGCGGCGGGCGGCTGGCAGGTGGCGGTGCATTACCGGCATTCGGAGCAAGATGCTATACAAACTGTAGCTGACTGCGCAGGTATTACATGCGCTAGCGGCCTAAAACACCATAAATTCCAGGCCGATCTGGCGGATGAGGCCGCCGTGCGCGCCCTGCTGCCTCAGGTGGTGGCGCACTTTGGCGCGGTGGATGCGGTGGTGAATTGCGCGTCTACCTTTGAGCACGACAGCGCCGCCACCTTCGGCTTTGCCGCGCTGGAGCAGCATCTGCGCAGCAACACCGGCGCACCGATTTTGCTGGCCCAGGCCCTGCACAGCCACCTGCAAGCGCGCCATGCAGTCGGCGCGGTGGTGAATCTGCTAGACCAGAAGCTGTGGAACCTGAACCCCGATTTCTTCAGCTACACCTTGTCAAAAGCCGCGCTGGAAGTGGCCAACACCATGCTGGCCCAGGCCCTGGCCCCGCATGTGCGGGTGGTGGGCGTAGCCCCCGGCCTGACGCTCAAAAGCCACATGCTGAGCGACGAAGAATTTGCCGTGCTGCACCAGATATCGCCGCTGGGCCGCTCGTCCACCGCCGCCGATGTGGCGGCCACGGTGAAGTTTGCGCTAGAAAACGCGTCGATTACCGGCACCACCCTCTTGGTGGACGGTGGCCAGCACCTAATGCAATTCGAGCGCGACTTCTCCTTAATGGATCTCACCTAATAACAAAACCATGTCCCACACCACCGGCAACCAAACCCTGCAACTCACCGGCCTGCGCTTCAACGCCAACCTGGGGATTCTGGAGTCCGAAAAAATCGCGCCTCAGCCCATCCTGGTGGATGCTGAGCTGAACCTGGGCCCGCAGCCGCTGCAACCCAGCGACGACGACATCCACCACGTGCTCGACTACCGCCGGGTGCGCCAGATCATCATCGACGACTGCACCGCCGAGCACGTGAATCTGCTGGAGAGCCTGATCGGCAAGCTGGCCATGCGGCTGATGCAGTTGCCCGGCGTGCTGGGCGTGCGCGTCAAAATCGCCAAGCTAGAGATTTTTGACGACTGCGAAGTCGCCATACGGGTGGAAGCCGGGCAGTGGTAAATCCAAAACGAAGCCAAACACCGCCGCAGTTGCCATAAGATCGGTGCTGCGTCCGCGCCACGTGACAAAACTGCACGGGTTGTTGCTGCACACAACCATAGCGCCATGAACTGAATGGACCGCCCTGGAGATTTGCATGCTTTTTTCAAACACCCCAGCCACCGCCCGCCGCAACGCCTTGCTTGTGGGGCTGTGGACATGGGGTTTTCCGGGCCTGGCGGGCGAAACCATCCAGGTGGTAACCGAGGAATATCCGCCCTATAACTACACCGAGCACGGCAAGATCACCGGTCTGGGGACCGACGTGGTGCAGGCGGTCTTGAAAGAGATCCAGATCGAAGGCCATTTCCAATCCCTGCCCTGGGCACGGGCCTACGAGACCGCACAAAACAATGCCCGCGTGTTGATTTATTCCATCAACCGCTCCAAAGAACGCGAAAAGCTGTTTAAGTGGGTGGGTATCATCGCCCCCAGTGACTACTACCTGTTTTCACTAAAAAGCCGCAATCTTCGGCTAGACAGCCTGGAAGCCGCCAAAGAGCTGCAAATCGGCACAGTCAACCAGGCCATTGGCGAGCAGTTCTTGCTTACACAAGGTTTCGAGATCGGCCGCAACCTACAATCCAGCGCCAAATATGGGTTGAACTACGAAAAACTCAAATTAGGCCGGGTGGATCTGTGGGTCGTCAATGAGCTGGGAGCGAGCTACATTGCGCGCCACGCGGGCGACGATCCCCACCTTGTCTTGCAAAAATCCCTGCACATTCCGGAGCTCAGCAGCAGCGGCAACTACATGGCTTTTGGCCTAAAAACCCCTGACGCGCTGGTCGAGCGCTTCCGCAAGGGCCTAGAAACCATCAAAAAAAACGGCACGCTTGATGCCCTGCATAAAAAATGGCTGTAACCCCTGCCGCCGCCCCGCCCACCGCCACTGCCACGTCCACATCGCTGGGCAGCAGGATGGTGCTGGCCACCCTGTTTTTTTGCCTGCTATTCACTCTGGCGGTTGCGACCGTGCGCACCTGGTCGGCATGGCAAAACAACGTCGCCCGCATGTCGGGCGAGATGGCGCTGATCGCCCAGGTCTACCAGCGCACGCTCTCCAAATCGATTTGGGAAATGGACCGCGATGCCCTGCAAACCCACATCAGCAGCATGTCCAACGTGGACTCAGTGGGGCAGGTGGTTTTGAGCCTGGAGTCGGCCAACCGCGCGCCCGAAGTACTGCGCCGCAAGCGCGACGGCTGGCTGGAATCGCCCCGCGCACCAGAACTGCACACCGTATTGCACTACGAGGCTTTTACCGGCAACACCGAGGGCGTGGGCAGCCTGGCGCTGTATGGCGATGAGCGGGTACTGTGGGCCTGGTTGCGCGCTGAAATCGCAGAAATTGTGGTGACTCAGATCGCCCAGTCCTTGCTGCTGGCCAGCCTGATCATGCTGCTGTTCAACCGGCTGGTGACGGTTCACGTCCGGCGTATCGCCCAGCACATGGGCCAACTCAGCCCGGCCAATCTGCGCCAGTTGCTGACGCTGGACCGCCCATCCACACGCCAAGATGAACTGTCCCAGCTCGTGGGCGGGGTCAACCAATTGCAAACCAAACTATTCGAATACCTGGAGCAGCGCCAGCGCGACGAAATAGAACTGCGGGCCCACCGCGACAACTTGACCGAGCTGGTGCGGGACCGCACCGCTGCCCTGGAGATGGCCAATAGCCGCCTGGAAGACACCAACACCCGGCTCGATGGCCTGGCCCGCACCGACCCGCTGACCGGGCTGGCCAACCGCCGCCAGTTCGATGAAATGAAGGAAATTGAGTTCCGCCGCGCCCTGCGCACCGGCCACCCGCTGACACTGCTGGTCTGCGACATCGACTCCTTTAAAAGCTACAACGACACCTACGGCCACGCCACCGGCGACCAGTGCCTGCGGGCCGTGGCCGCCGCCCTGGGTGCCAGCAGCGCCCGCGCAGGGGATCTGGTGGCCCGCATCGGGGGGGAAGAATTTGCCATGCTGCTGCCCGCCACCGACGCATCCCACGGCATTTTGCTAGCCGCCCAGCTACTGCGCGTGGTCGCCGACCTGGGGATTGCCCACCGCAACTCAGAGGCTGCCCCTGTGGTGACCATCAGCATCGGGCTGGCCCAGTTGGACCCCCAGCAGGTCGATAAATTCGATACGCTGTTCGAGCAGGCCGACAAAGCCCTCTACCAGGCCAAAAGCCGGGGCCGCAACCGGGTGGTGGTACACGGCCAGCCAGAGGTATAAAGGAACACAAGATGAACACAGCATGGCGCACAGGCCTTTTTGCATGGTCCGTTTTAAGCCCCCTCAGCCTATGGGCACAGCCGCTACAGGTGGTGACCGAAACCACGCCCTTCGTCTACCTGCAAGACGGAAAAATTGCCGGTCCGGCCACCGAGGTGATGGAAAAAACCTTGCAGCTGGCCGACATCAAGGACTACAGCCTGAACCTGTACCCCTGGGCCCGTGCCTACGACATGGCCCTGACCGAGCCCAACGTGCTGATTTACCTGATCGCCCGCACCACCGAACGGGAAGCCAAGTTCCAGTGGGTGGGCGAACTCATGCAGATCCGCTACTACCTGTACAAGCTGCGCGCACGTGCCGATATCCGCCCCCCCAATCTGGATGCTGCGCGCAACCACACCATCGGCGTGATGCGCGACGACCTGCGCCACCAGTACTTACAGCAGCTGGGATTTTCCCGCCTGGTGGTGTCGGCCCAAGCGGCAGAAAACTTTAACCAACTGGTCCACCGCAAGGTAGAGATGGTGCCGCTGAGCGAATCGGGGGCCGAGGCCCAGTGCCGCACCACCCACTTTGACTGCGCCAAGCTGGAAAAAGTCTTGCCGCTAGACAGTCTGACCATCGGTGTCTACATGGCCTATAGCCTCGCCACCCCCACCGCGCTGGTGGACCGCACCCAGGCCGCCTTCAAAGTGCTCAAGGCCAACGGCACGGTACAGCGCGCGATGGAGCCCAAAACCACCACCAGCAAAGCCCGCTGAAATAGCGCAACCGGCGCAGCACGGGATAATCGGCATCTTTCAGAACCGATTGCCCCCATGAGCGCCACCTGGACCCCCGACGAGCTTGTCGCCCCTATTTCCCCTGCCGCCCCCGACTTCAAGATCGAGCGGGAAACGCATAAATTAGAAAAACGCCTGTGCCGCGAGATGGGCAAAGCCATCGTGGACTACAACATGGTGGAAGAAGGCGACAAAGTGATGGTCTGCGTGAGCGGCGGCAAAGACAGCTACGCCATGCTGGACATTTTGCTCAAGCTCAAGGCTAGAGCCCCCATCCACTTTGACATCATCGCCGTCAACCTGGACCAGAAGCAGCCCGGCTTTCCCGCCGATGTGCTGCCCACATATTTGACGGCCCTGGGCGTGCCCTTCCACATCGAGAACCAGGACACCTACAGCATCGTCAAGCGCGTGATTCCCGAGGGCAAAACCACCTGCGGCCTGTGCAGCCGCCTGCGCCGGGGCATCTTGTACCGCGTGGCCGACGAGCTGGGCGCGACCAAGATTGCGCTGGGCCACCACCGCGACGACATGCTGCAAACCTTCTTTTTGAACATGTTTTTCGGCGGCAAGTTGAAGAGCATGCCGCCCAAGCTGGTCAGCGACGACGGCCGCCACATCGTCATCCGCCCGCTGGCCTATGTGACCGAAAAAGACCTGACCCGCTGGGCCGCGCACAAGCAGTTCCCCATCATCCCCTGCACCCTGTGCGGTAGCCAGGAGAACCTGCAACGCAAGCAGATCGCCCAGATGCTGCAAGAGTGGGAAAAGAAGCACCCCGGCCGCATCGAGAGCATGTTCAGCGCCCTGCAAAACGTGGTGCCCTCCCACCTGATGGACCGCAAACGCTACGACTTTGAAGGCCTGCAAACCACCGGCGTGCCCAGTGAAGACGGCGACCAAGCCTTTGATGCCCCCAGCTTTCCCCCCGCCGGTTTGCCCGGACTACAGGTAGTACATCTATGAAACTCTGGCGCACCCTCACCCTCGGCCTCACCCTTGGTATGGCCGTGCTGCTCACCGGCTGCGCCACCGCCACCCGGGTGGACAACGACGTACAAAGCTTTGCCAGCTGGACCCGCGCCGTGCCCCGCCCCCTGCCCTTCCGCTTCGAGCGGCTGCTGTCGCAGCAAACCGATGCCACCCAGCAGACCACGCTGGAGCAACTGGCCCTGCCCGCGCTGGCCCAGGCCGGGCTGGTGCTGGATGCGCCCGCCGCCCAGTTCAGCCTGCAACTCAGCACCCAAATGCTGACCGAAAGCACGTGGAACCCGCCCTACGGCCCCTGGGGACCACGTGGCCCGTGGATCGGTGGTAAGGGCATGCGTGGCCCATTTTTCCCACCCATGCCCATGGAAACCCGCAGCTACCAGCGCGTACTGAGCTTGGTGCTGCGCGACCTCGGCACCGGCCAGGTGGTGTATGAAACCCAGGCCAGCATGGACAGCCGCTGGCCCATAGCCAACGACCGGCTCCCGGCGATGGTGACGGCCGCGCTGCACGGCTTTCCGAACCCGCCGGCGGGGCTGCAACGCATAACCGTGGACACCGCACCACCCGTGAAAGCCCCTTAAAAGATGGAAGCCACCCGTATCATCGCCATCCGCCACGGCGAAACCGCCTGGAACGTGGACACCCGCATCCAGGGCCAGCTCGACATCCCCCTGAACGCCACCGGCCGCTGGCAGGCCCAGCAGCTCGGGCAGGCGCTGACCGGCGAACCCATCAGCACTGTCTATGCCAGCGACCTGTGGCGGGCCTATGAGACCGCGCTGTCGGTGGCCGGGGCGGTGGGGCTCAACATCACCACCGATGAAGGCCTGCGCGAACGCGGCTTTGGCCTATTCCAGGGCCGCACTTTCAAAGAGATCGAGGCCGAGCTGCCCGAGCAAGCCCTGCGCTGGCGCAAGCGCGACCCCGCATTTGCCCCCGAGGGCGGTGAGTGCCTGAACGACTTCCGCGACCGCGTGGTCGGCTGCGTGCAAGCCCTGGCGGCCCGCCACCCCGGCGAGCAAATCGCCGTAGTGGCCCACGGCGGCGTGATGGACGTGCTGTACCGCGCCGCCACCGGCCAGGGCCTGCAAGCCCCGCGCACCTGGACCCTGGGCAACGCCGCCATCAACCGCCTGCTGTGGACCCCCGAGGGCTTCACCCTGGTGGGCTGGGCCGATACTTTCCATCTAGAGCAGCAAGGCGCGTTGGACGAGAACACGGCATAGCACTATAAATTTAATAGCTACTAGCGCATATGGAATATGCGTTAGATGGCAATTTAATCCACGGAAAACAAGCCCCCCTCGGTCTGCGGCGGGGTGACCCCCAGGTGCCGGTAGGCGGCCAGGGTGGCAATACGGCCCCGGTTGGTGCGCTGCAAAAAGCCTTGCTGGATGAGATACGGCTCGATCACATCCTCGATCGTGTCGCGCTCCTCGCCGATGCTGGCGGCGATGTTGTCCAGCCCCACCGGGCCGCCGTCGAAGCGGTGGATCACGGCTTCCAGCAGTTTGCGGTCCATCAGGTCGAAACCTTGCGGGTCCACGTCCAGCATGGCCAGGGCGCGATTCGCGATGTCCAGCGTGATGGTGCCGTTGCCCTTCACGTCGGCGTAGTCGCGCACCCGGCGCAGCAGGCGGTTGGCGATACGCGGCGTGCCGCGCGACCGGCGGGCAATCTCGAAGCCGCCGTCGGCATCCATCGGGGCATTCAACAACCCAGCGCTGCGCTTGACGATGCGGGCCAGCTCCTCGGGCGTGTAGAACTCTAGCCGCGCCACGATGCCGAAGCGGTCGCGCAGCGGGTTGGTCAACATGCCCGCGCGGGTGGTGGCGCCCACCAGGGTGAAGGGTTGCAAATCGAGCTTGATGCTGCGGGCTGCCGGGCCTTCGCCGATCATGATGTCGATCTGGTAGTCCTCCAGCGCGGGGTACAGAATTTCTTCCACCACCGGGCTGAGGCGGTGGATTTCGTCGATGAAGAGAACGTCGTTTTTTTCCAGATTGGTCAGCAGCGCGGCCAGGTCCTTGGGCTTTTCCAGCACCGGGCCGCTGGTCTGGCGCAGGTTCACGCCGAGCTCGTGGGCAATGATGTGGCTCAGCGTGGTTTTGCCCAGGCCGGGCGGGCCGAACAACAGCACGTGGTCCAGCGCCTCGCCGCGCTTGGTGGCCGCGCCGATGAAGATTTCCAGCTGCTCACGGGCCTTGGTCTGGCCCACGTAGTCGTCAAACAGCTTGGGGCGCAGTGCCCGTTCTATCGCCTCCTCTTGCGGCGAGGTAGGGGCGGCGGAAACCATGCGCTTGGGGGGCGGCGCAGCGAAATCGTCAGTCTGGATGGACACGGGCAGGCAGTTCAAAAAAGGAGTGGGCCACTATAGCGCGGCCTTCCTGAAACACCTTGAAACACCCTGCCATATCTGGCTATAGTGCAAGCACCCCATTTTTGACACCCAGGAGTCCCCATGCCGCACCGCCAGCCTTTATCACAGCGCAGCCTGCCGCCCAGAGGCATGCGCAGCAAGGCCTTGAGCCTGCTGCTCTGCGCGGGCTTGGTGGGTGGGTCATGGGCCAGCGATGCGCCAGCAGAAAAGCAAGCAGCGCCCGGCAAGATCACCCTGCCCGCCAAGCCCGAGCCGCGCACCAGCAGCACCAAGGACGCGATGGCCGCCCAAGTACGCGAAGCGATTGAGCAAACCAACGCCAACGAAGGTAAAAAGCCCAAAAAAGGCAAGACGGCCGAACCGGCCAATATGACCATCACGATTGAGGCCGAGCCCAAAAAGGCAGCCCCCCGCAGTACGCGCGGTACCCCCTCTGCCCCGCCCGACATCGCTGCCGCCCATGCCAAGGCCAACGGCCTGTTCAATCCGGTCGATGCCAAAACCGCCGCCCGCGCTGTCGCTGCCGGACACGCCGCCACACCAAACGCTCGGAGCATGGGCTACGGCGGTAGCGAAGTGCACTGGGACTACGCGGGCAGCAACGGCCCCCAGGCCTGGTCGCAGTTAAAACCCGAATTCAACCTGTGTGCGCTGGGCCAGCGCCAGTCGCCCATCGCCATCCAGGACGGCAACACCCTGCAAGGCCCGGCCGAACCGCTGCAAATACGCTACCAACCCAGCAGCGCCATGGTGGTCAACAACGGCCACACCATCCAGGTGGATGTGGTGGGCGACAACACCCTGACCGTGCGCGGCTCCACCTACAAACTGCTGCAATTCCACTTCCACCACCCCAGCGAGGAGCGCATAAACGACCGCACCTACGGCATGGTGGCGCACCTGGTACACCGCAACATCGACGGCCAACTGGCCGTGCTGGCGGTGCTGCTCGACCCCGGCCAAGGCAATGCGCTGATCAACAAGGTATGGACCTACATGCCGCTAGACACCGGTGACCGGGTGCGCATGCCCGCCGGTCTGCTGGATCTGAACGAGCTGCTGCCGCAAGACCAGCGCTACTACCAGTTCATGGGCTCGCTGACCACGCCGCCGTGTAGCGAAAACGTGCTGTGGATGGTGCTGAAGCAGCCGGTGCAGATCAGCCCCGAGCAGTTGCGCCTGTTTAGCCAGCTGTTTCCGCTGAATGCACGGCCCGTGCAGCCCTTGAATGGCCGAGTCGTCAGAGACGCACAATAAGAGACAAATTGGCCTCCAGCGCAGGTACTGCCTGCACTAACAGCTATCAAATGGATACTATTTGCCTAATGCTTTCAGGGCTAGCTTGATGCCCTCGCTCACGCCCACGCCTGCGGGCAAGGCTTTCAGCGCCAGCGCCGCCTCCTTGTCGCTATAACCCAAAGCCACCAGGGCCTGCAAGATGTCCACCTGGGCATCGCTGGTGGCACCCGTTCGCAGCCCGATGTCGGCACCCAGCTTGCCCTTCAGCTCCAGCAGCAGGCGCTCGGCGGTTTTGGGGCCAATGCCCGGCACTTTGCGGATGCGCCCCACCTCTTGCAGCGTCACAGCCTGGGCCAGGTCGTCCACTCCCATGCCGGACAGCACGCTCAAGGCGGTGCGTGGGCCCACGCCGCTGATCTTGATGAGCTGGCGAAAGGCATCGCGCTCGCCCGGCGTGGCAAAGCCATACAAGATTTGCGCGTCTTCGCGCACCACAAAGTGGGTCAGCAACGTGACCTGTTCACCCAGGCCGGGCAGGTTGTAGAAGGTGCTCATCGGCACGTCCACGTCGTAGCCCACGCCGTGGCAGTCGATCAGCACCTGGGGCGGGTTTTTGGCGGCCAGCAGGCCTTGGAGTCGTCCGATCATGGGGTTCCTGGAGAGAAAACGCCATTGTCCATGAGGAGCCTATGCGGCCATTCGTGCGCAATGTGCGCGAATCCAGCCAATGGATTCGCTGCCATTTTGTTACACCCCTTGCATCCTGCGCGGATATGTAACCGGCCTCGGCCCCTACTATGGATTTCTTTCATGAAGGGAACTCCCATGGCTCTACAAGCCCCGTTTTTTGGCAAGCGTGAACCCGAAGTTTTTGGTGTGCGGCAGAACCTGGCCCAGGCCCAAACCTTGGTGCACAAACCCGCCCCCGTGGTGGCGGCAAGCGTAGACATTCCGGTCGAAACCGTGGCCACCCAGCCCCCGGCCAAAGCCAGCGGCAGCACGCTCACCGTCGGCCCCAACATCAAACTCAAGGGCGTGGAGATCACCGACTGCGACACCCTGGTGGTCGAGGGCACGGTCGAGGCGACGATGGATTCGCGCCTGATGCAGATCACCGCCGCCGGGGCCTTCAAGGGATCGGCCGAAATCGACATTGCCGAAATCCACGGGGCCTTTGACGGCGACCTGACGGTGCGCGACAAGCTGGTGATCTACGCCACCGGCAAAGTCACCGGCAAGGTGCGCTACGGCAAGCTGGTGATCGAAGAAGGCGGCCAACTGTCGGGGGAAATCGCCTTCGGCACGGCCAAGGCCATCCCCGCAAAAACCGCCTTGCAAGCCATCGCCGCCTGAGTTCAGCGCCCCGCCGTCTCCAGCCAGGCATCCAGCGCTTGCGCCAGAGCATCGGTGGCGGCGGCCAGCGCCCGCACCCCGCCGGGCGCGTCGGCACTGGGGGCCGGGCGCTGCACGCTAAAAGAGCGCTGGGCCAGTAAGGTGTCGCCCAGCGGCGTGCGCTCCACCAGCGTGGCGCGCAGCCGCAGCAGGCCGGTGCTGGCGGTGGGCGACTGGAATACCTGGGTCAATTCCTGCAACTCCAGCCGCAGCAGCCGGGGCGCGGGCCCCGCCGTACGCGCCAGCGCTGCGCTGTCGCTGGCGCTCAACACCGCCCGGCGCTGGCCCAGCGCATCGCGCAGCCGCTGGCCCACCAGTTGCGCGGGCGGCACGCTCCAGCGGGCCTGGGTGTAGGGGCGCAGTTGCTGGGCATCGGCATAGGCCAGCCGGTACAGCATGGCCGTGCCGCCATCGCTCAGCCCGGGCGCGTCCACCTCGGCCAGCGCCAGCGGCGGCAGGCTGGCCGGCGCCTCGGCCGCCGCCAGGCCGGGGCCGAAGTCGTACGGGGTGGCACGCAGGGGTTTATCGGGCAGGGCCGAGCAGGCGGTCAAGGTGATAAAAATTAAGCCAAATAGGCCTCTAGCGCATATTCCACCTGCGTATTCAGCTATATTATTCATAGCAAATCCTTGGTAAACAGTATTCAGGGTTGCGCGGCTGGGGCCACAAAGCCCGCTTCGCCCGGGCCGGGCACGGCCGCCCCGCCGCCAAAAATCAAGGACTGCGGTTGCTCGCTGATGCCGTTGACGGTGCGGCCCAGTTGCCGGGCCGCGCGGGACGCGTCTTCGGCCACCCGGTTGATGCGCGGCAAGGTGGCGCTGCCAAAGGTGTCGGCCGCGTGGGACAGCGCGCCCGTGCCGTCGGCCAGCCGGTCCACCACGCCGCCGGTTTCGTTCAGGCGGGCCGCCGTTTGGCCAATGGCGGCAAAGCTGCCGTGGGCGGTGGCGGCGGCGGTTTGCAGCGCCTGCATGGCCTGGTGGGTGTCGTCGGCCAGGGCCGGGATACGGGCCAGCGCCGGGTCGAGCCGCTGGGTGACGGTGTGCTCCAGCCGGGCGCTGAGTTGGGCCAGGCTAGTGGTGGCGCGGTCGGCGTTGACCAGCACGCCGGTGAACAGTTTTTGGTTCTCGTCGTTCAGCAGCTGGTTCAGGCGCAGCGTGGCCTGGTCCACCTGCTCCAGGATGTGCGGCACCTGCTCGGTTAGCTTGCCGAGTTGCGAGGTCTCCAGCGGCAGGCGCGGCACACCGCTGCGGCCCGGGGGCAGGCGGGTTTGCGGCTGGCCTGCATCGTCGATCTGCACAAAGGCCAGGCCGGTGATGCCCTGGTAGCTCAGGGTGGCAAAGGCGGTGGGCGACAGCGGCGTGGTGTCGTCCACGGCGATGCGGATCAGCACATTGCCCACCACGTCGGGGTCGAAGCCGATGTGGGTCACCTTGCCCACGGCCACGCCTTTGTAGCGCACGGCGGCCTGGGGCTGCAGGCCCGTCACCGGGTCACGCGAGGTGAGTTCATACGGGTGGCTGCTGCCCGCGTCGCGCGTGAGCCACACCGCCAGCGCCACCAGCAGCGCGGTCATGGCCAGCACAAACGCGCCTGCGGCCAGCGCGTGGGATTTATTTTCCATAGGGGATATCTCCTTGGGGAACGGGGGCGGCGGGCAGCGGTGCCAAAGCACGCCGCCCGCGTTCGCCCAGAAAAAAGTGTTCGATAAACGGGTGTGAAAAAGCCACCACCTCGGCGGGTGTGCCGGTAACCAGCACCTTTTTTTCGGCCAGCACGGCGACCCGGGTGCTGAGGGCAAACAGGGTGTCCAGGTCGTGCGTCACCATCACCACCGTCAGGCCCAGGCCCTGGTGCAGGGCGCGCAGCAGGGCTACAAATTCGTCCGCACCGTTGGGGTCTAGCCCGGCGGTGGGTTCGTCCAGCAGCAGCAGCGGCGGGTCCATCACCAGGGCGCGGGCCAGGGCCACGCGTTTGACCATGCCACCCGACAGATCGGCGGGCATTTTGTCGGCCTCGGCCGGGCTGAGGCCGACCATTTGCAACTTGACCAGGGCCGCGTCGCGCACCAGTGCCTCGGGCAGGGTTTTGAGTTCGCGCAGCGCAAAGGCGATGTTCTCCAGCACGGTAAAGGCCGAAAACAGCGCGCCCTGCTGGAACAGCATGCCCACCCGGCTGGCCGCACCGGCCCGGCTGAGCTGCGCGGCGGGCTGGCCCAGCACCGTGACCTGGCCCTGGGCGGGCTGTTCCAGCCCCAGCATCTGGCGCAGCAGCACGGTTTTGCCGGTGCCCGAGCCGCCCACCAGCGACACAATTTCGCCGCGCTGCACGGTCATGGCCAGGTCCTGGTGGATCACCACCCGGCTTTTGCCGCTGCCAAACGCGGTCTGCAAGCCCTGGATATCGACGATGGTGTCTGCGTCCATGCTAAACGCCCACGTTCTTGAACAGGATGGCGAACAGCGCATCGACCAAAATCACCACCGTGATCGACGCCACCACCGAAGCCGTCGTGCCCTGCCCCAGGCTCTGGGTATTGGGTTTGACGCGCAGGCCGCAGTGGCAGCCCACCAGCGCAATCAGCAGGCCAAACACCGCCGACTTGAACACCGCCAGCCCCAGATTGGCCACGCCCACCGCATCGGGCAGCGCCTGTAGGAAGAACGCGGGCGTGATGCCCAGCGCCAGGTCTGCCGCCAGCATGCCCCCGGCCAGCGCGGTCACCGAGGTCCACACGCTGATCAGCGGCATGGCGATGGCCAGCGCAATGGCCCGTGGCATCACCAGCCGGTAGCCCAGTGGAATGCCCATCACGCGCATGGCATCCAGCTCGTCGGTGACGCGCATCACGCCGATCTGCGCGGTAATGGCCGAGCCGGAGCGCCCGGCAATCAAAATCGCCGCCAGCATCGGCCCCAGTTCGCGCACCACCGACATGCCCATGATGTTAACGATATACGCCTCGGCCCCAAACTGGCGCAGCTGCTGCGACGTGAGGTAGGCCAGCACCACGCCAATCAAAAACCCCACCAGCGCGGTGATCGGCAGAGCCATCGTGCCCATTTGGTACAGATGGCCGGAAATATCCCGCCACGGCCCGGCCTGCGGGCGGCGTGCCAGGCGCAGCAGGTCCAGCGCCAACTGGCCCACCATGCGCAACAGCACCACCCCCTGCCCCAAGCCCGCCAGCACCCACACGCCCAGCGCGTCAACGCACTGCGCCCAACTGGTGCGGGCGGCCGGTGGCGCGGGGTGCGAGAACCCGGCCACCCGCTCCAGCAGGCTGCGCTGTGCGGGCAGCAGGTCGATCTGTGCCGGCCATTGGCGGCCCCAGTGGTTCCACAGCAGCTGTGCGCCCAGGTGGTCCAGCCGCTCCACACCCACCAGATCCCAGTGGGCCGTGGCGGGCGGCGCCTGCAAGGCCGCGTGCACCGCCCGCCATTGCGCGGGCACGGCCAGGTCGGCAGCCGCCCAGCGGCCCAGCAGCCGGGCGGTCGCGCCAGGGGCAATGCGGGGGGCAGAATCCAAACTCATAGTGCCGCCCATACTACCAATGCAAGCGCCGCAACCGGGTAGGACAAGGGCCTGGGATCAGGTCAGGACTTACGCAGCGCCCCCTGCGCCGCCCTTTGGGCTAGCAGGGGCCTTGCGTAAGTCCTAGGCGTTCTCAAAGCAGAGCACAGGCGACAATGTGCGCATGATTCTTCGCCACACCTTTTCACCCCCGAACAACACCCGGCTAGACCATCTGTGTGGCCCGATGGACAGCCACCTGCGCACCATTGAGGCCGCGTTGCAAATCACCATCGCCCACCGCCACGAGCAGTTCAAGATCGACGGCCCCAAGCCCAAAGCCCAGCAGGCGCTGGAGCTGTTGCAAGCCCTGTACGAGCAGGCCGCCCGCCCAATCCGCCCCGACACCGTGCAACTCATGCTGGCCACCGACACCAGCGAAGGCGTGGACAGCCAATCCCTGCAAACCCGCCGTGCCGACCTGCGCGCCCGCACGCCCAACCAGGCCACCTACCTGGAAAACATCGCCCAGCACGACATTACCTTCGGCATCGGCCCGGCAGGCACTGGCAAAACCTACCTGGCTGTGGCCTGCGCGGTGGACGCACTGGAGCGCAGCGCCGTGCAGCGCATTGTGCTGACCCGCCCGGCGGTAGAGGCTGGCGAGCGGCTGGGCTTTTTGCCCGGCGATTTGAACCAGAAGATCGACCCGTATCTGCGCCCGCTGTACGACGCGCTGTACGAGTTGATGGGGGCCGAGAAGGTGCAAAAGGCCTTTGAGCGCAACGCCCTGGAAGTGGCCCCGCTGGCCTTCATGCGCGGGCGCACGCTGAACAACGCGTTTGTGATCCTGGACGAGGCGCAAAACACCACGCCCGAGCAGATGAAGATGTTTCTGACCCGCATCGGCTTCGGCGCCAAGGCTGTGATCACCGGCGATGTAAGCCAGATCGACCTGCCCAAAACCCAACTGAGCGGCCTGATCGACGCCGAACAGGTGCTGCGCCGCACCCAGGGCATCGCCATCTGCCGCTTCACCAGCGCCGACGTGGTGCGCCACCCCCTGGTGGCCCGCATCGTGGATGCCTACGACACCCGGGGCAAATCCGATGCCCTGCCGCGCAAACGTGCTAGCTCCTAAAATAATAGCTACTTGCGCAATCAGAATATGCGCTAGAGCCCTTAAATATGCTTAAAAATCTACAGCTCTCCCTGCAATTTGGCGCTTTCGACAATCTGGCCGATGCCGCCCTGCACCGCGCCGCCCTGCCGCGCCACAGCGTCAACCGCTGGATTCGCCATGCCTTGGAGTTGGACGGCGAAATCACGGTGCGCATTGTCGATACCGCCGAAGGCCAGGCCCTGAACCGCGACTACCGCCAGAAAGACTACGCCACCAATGTGCTGACCTTCGACTACACCCAGGAGCCCGTCGTCACCGCCGACCTGGTGCTGTGCGCCCCGGTGGTGGCCCGCGAAGCGATAGAGAACGGCAAAACCCTGCAAGCCCACTACGCCCACCTGCTGGTCCACGGCACCCTGCACGCCCAGGGCTACGACCACGAAACCAGCCCCGAAGATGCCGACGCGATGGAAGCCCTGGAAACGCAAATTCTGGCCGGGCTGGGCATCGCCAATCCCTACGGCAACTAACCCTCAAAGCACCATGCGACATCTTGTAGCCACCCTCGCGCTGGTCCTGTGCTGCACCACAGGCTGGGCCCAAAGCAGCGATGCCGCCCGCGCAGGCACCCTCAAAACCGTGCAAGGCACGGTCACCGTCAGCACCGCCCAGGGCACCCGCCCGGCCCACCCCGGGGACCCCGTGGCCGAAGCCGACCGGTTGGTCACCGGCGCCGACAGCGCCGCCAGTGTGGTCATGCGCGACGGCAGCATCCTGGTGCTCGGCCCCAGCAGCCAGCTCGACATCACCAGCTTCGCCTTCAACGGCACCACCCAAAAAGGCAATATGTTCATCAGCCTGTTGCGCGGCAGCCTGCGCATGGTCACCGGCTTGGTCGGCAAGGGCCACCCCGAGGCCGTCAAGATCACCACCCCCACCTCGGTGATTGGCGTGCTGGGCACCGACTTCATCGTCCACGTGCAAGGGGGCCAGCCATGATGGGCGCGGCCATCGTCACCGTCGGAGCCTTGGTGATGGCGCTGCTGGCAGGCCGGGCCACGCCGCCCTCAGTCGATGTGGTGCTGTTGCCGCAGGCCGACGGCACGCCGTCGTCGGTGGTGGTGGTGTCGGGCCCGCACAGCCAAACCCTGGCCATGCCCTACCAGCGCGCCACCGCCACGCAAGGCCAGGCCCCCACGCTAGACAGCCTGGACCCGGCCCGCGTGCAGCAGGCCTACCCGGCCCTGTTCAGCGCCATGCCGCCTCCGCCCGCGCACTTCACCGTGTACTTTGAGCCCGGCGGCACGCGGCTCACCTCCGCATCGCTGGCCGATCTGGCCAAAATTGTGGCCGCCACCCGCCAGCGCAGCGGGGCCGACATGCTGGTCACCGGCCACACCGATGCCCAAGGCAGCGATAGCGACAACGATGCCTTGTCGCTCAAACGCGCCGAGCAGGTCCGCCAGATGCTGCTGCAAGACCCGCAGTCGGTAGCCGCAGAGTTGATCGAAGCCAGCGGCCGGGGCAAGCGCCAGTTGGCCGTGCCCACCGCCGACGGTGTGGCCGAAGCCCGCAACCGCCGGGTGGAAATAATCTTGCGTTAAAGCTGGATGGGAATGGTCACCGGGCCGTCGTTGACCAGATGCACCTGCATATCCGCCCCAAACTGCCCCGTCTGCACGGGGCTGTGGGCGCACTGGGCCTGGGCCACGAAGTAGTTGTAGAGCCGCCGCCCCTCGTCCGGCGGGGCTGCCCCGGTAAAACTGGGCCGGTTGCCGCCCGCCACATCGGCGGCCAGGGTGAACTGGCTCACCACCAGCAGGCCCCCGGCCACGTCTTGCAGGCTGAGGTTCATCTTGCCCGCCGCGTCGCTGAAGATGCGCAGCTTCAAGATTTTGGCCAGCAGCTTGTCGGCCTGCGCGTCGGTGTCGCCATGCTCGGCACACAGCAGTACCAGCAGGCCAGGGCCGATCTGGCCCACCACCTGCCCGGCGATCTCGACGCGGGCCTGGGCGACGCGCTGGAGGATGACTTTCAAGCGATCCTCACGACAAAGTAACCCGGGCGAACTTGCGCTTGCCCACCTGCACCACGTAGCTGCCCGCGCCCAGCTTCAAGCCCTTGTCGCTGACCACGCTGGAATCGACCCGCACGCCGCCACCGTCGATCAGGCGGTTGCCTTCGCCGCTGCTGGCGGCCAGTCCGGCCATTTTCAGCAACGCCCCGATACCCAAGGGCGCGCCGCTGAGGCTGATTTCGGCAATCTCGTCGGGCACGCCGCCCTTGCTGCGGTTGTTGAAATCTTGCTCGGCGGCATCGGCAGCGGCCGCACTGTGGAAGCGCGCGGTAATCTCTTTGGCCAGCGCCACCTTGGCATCCTTGGGGTTGCGGCCACCGTCGATTTCGGCCTTGAGCGCGGCAATCTCGGCCTCGGACTTGAACGACAGCAGGGTGTACCAGCGCCACATCAGCACGTCGGAAATGCTCAACACCTTGGCAAACATGCTGTTGGGCGCTTCGCTGATGCCGATGTAGTTATTTTTGGACTTGGACATTTTCTCCACGCCGTCCAGGCCCTCCAGCAGCGGCATGGTCAAAATACATTGCGGCTCCTGGCCGTATTCGGCCTGCAGGTGGCGGCCCATCAGCAGGTTGAACTTCTGGTCGGTGCCGCCCAGCTCCAGGTCGCTTTTCAAAGCCACCGAGTCATAGCCCTGCATCAGCGGGTACAAAAACTCGTGCACCGCGATGGATTGGCCGCCGTGGAAGCGGTCATGGAAGTCGTTGCGCTCCATCATGCGGGCCACGGTGTAGCGCGAGGCCAGCTGAATCATGCCGCGCGCGCCCAGCGGCTCGCTCCATTCGCTGTTGTAGCGGATCTCGGTCTTGCTAGGGTCCAGCACCAGGCTGGCCTGCTTGTAATAAGTCTCGGCGTTGACCTTGATCTGTTCGGGCGTGAGCGGCGGGCGGGTGCTGTTGCGCCCCGACGGGTCGCCGATCAGGCTGGTGAAGTCGCCAATCAAAAAGATCACCGTGTGGCCCAGGTCCTGCAACTGGCGCATTTTGTTGAGCACCACGGTGTGGCCGATGTGGATGTCGGGTGCGGTGGGGTCCAGGCCCAGCTTGATGCGCAGCGGCACGCCGGTGGCCTCGGAGCGGGCCAGCTTGCGGGTCCATTCTTCTTGCGGAATCAACTCATCGCAGCCACGCAGCGACACCGCCAAGGCCTCTTTCACGCGGTCTGTTACAGGGAATGAGCCACTATGACTGCTAGGTAAAGGTTGATTCATAAGGATTTTTCAGTGCTTTTTTCGGTTGTGGCCCACGCGGAGCATCGCTATACTCGCGAACTCGCTGTAGCCCCTGATTTTAGTGGCGCGTTGCCTGATAGGCCGCTCCCCACACTGAACCCACCGGCCGCGCCTCCTGCGCCCCAGCACCCACATTCGTTAGGACACCCTGTTTTGAACCACGGCTTTAAAACCGTCAGCGACAGTCTTTTATCCATGCTGCAACGCCACCCCAAGCGCCTCTCCGCGCTGGTGGCCGCTGTGCTGCTGGGCGGCGGAGGCGGCGCATATGCCGTCGCGTCTCTCGGCCCGGATGCCGCTGACCTCCCCATCCAAAACATCACCGAAACCGTACAGCCCCTGGCCCTGCAAGACCAGGCGGCAGCTCTCGACACCCACAGCTTCAACCTGTTCCGCACTGAAACCACCCGCTCCAGCGACACCGCCAAGTCCTTGTTGCAGCGCCTGGGTATTGACGATGCGGCCGCCGTGGCGTTTTTGCGCAGCGACACCCTGGCCAGCAAAGCCCTGTTGGGCCGTGCGGGCCGCACCGTGCATGCCGAGGCCAGCGATACCCACGCCTTGCAGAGTTTGAGCGTGCGCTGGAGCCCCGCCAATGACGGCGCGTATGAACGCTTGGTGATTGAGAAAACCGCCCAGGGTTTCCGCTCGCGCATCCAGGAAGCCGCATTGCAAAACACCAGCCGTCTGGCCGGTGGCACGATCCGCAGCTCGTTGTTTGCCGCCACTGACGCAGCCAACATCCCCGACGCTGTGGCAACCCAACTGGCCGACATCTTCGCCAGCGACATCGACTTTCACCGCGCACTGCGCAAGGGTGACCACTTCTCCGTGGTGTATGAAACCGCCGAGGCCGACGGCCAGGTGGTCCGCACGGGCCGCATCCTGAGCGCAGCGTTCACCAACAACGGCAAAACCTACCAAGCCATGTGGTTTGCCGAGCCCGGTCAAAAGGGCAATTACTACACGCTGGATGGCAAGAGCCTGCGCCGCTCGTTCCTGGCCTCGCCGGTGGAGTTTTCGCGCATCACCAGCGGCTTTAGCATGCGCATGCACCCGATCCTGAAAAACTGGCGCGCCCACCTGGGTGTGGACTACGCGGGTGCTATCGGCACGCCGGTACGCACCGTGGGCGACGGCGTGGTGGAGTTTGCCGGGGTGCAAAACGGCTACGGCAACGTCATCATCGTCAAGCACCAGAACAAAAACGAAACGCTGTACGCCCACCTGAGCAAAATCGACGTGCGCGTCGGCCAGTCCATCAGCCAAGGCGACCGGATTGGTGCCGTCGGCATGACTGGCTGGAGCACGGGGCCGCACCTGCATTTCGAGTTCCGCGTGAACGGCGTGCACCAAGACCCGCAGACCATCGCCCGCCAGAACGACAGCCAGCCGGTGTCGCCCACGGCCCAGGCCAGCTTCAACCAACTCTCCTCCGTGATGCGCCTGCAACTGACAGCCGCCACGTCGATCCAGCAAGCCAGCGCCGAGTAATCCGGTGCGCGACCTGTTCATCGGGCTGATGTCTGGCACCTCGCTGGACGGCGTGGACGGCGTGCTGGTCGATTTAACCGAAGGCCGCATGCAGGTGCTGGCCTTTGCATCGCAGCCCTTCACCACCGAAAACAAAGCCGAACTGCTGGCCCTCAACACGTCCGGAAAAGACGAACTGCACCGCGCCGCCCTGTCCGCCAATGCATTGGCCAGGCTGTACGCCCAAGTGGTGCAGCAATTGCTGCGCACCACCAACATCCGCGCCCAACAGGTCCAGGCCATCGGTGCCCACGGCCAAACGGTGCGGCACCGCCCGGGCGAGTTCGACGGCATCGGCTACACGTTACAGCTGAACAACCCGGCGCTACTGGCCGAGCTGACCGGCATCACCGTGGTGGCCGACTTCCGCAGCCGCGACGTGGCCGCTGGCGGCCAGGGCGCACCGCTGGTGCCCGCCTTCCATAGCCAGGTGTTTGGCCGCCCAGACGAAGCTGTGGCGGTGCTGAACATTGGCGGCATCTCCAACCTCAGCCTGCTGGACGGGCGCATCCTCGGCTTCGATTGCGGCCCCGGCAACGCGCTCATGGACCAATGGTGCCAATGGCACACCGGTGCGCCGTATGACGCAGACGGCGCCTGGGCCGCCAGCGGCACGGTACAAATCGCCTTGCTGGCCGCTTTGCTGGACGAGCCCTACCTGGCCAAAGCCCCGCCCAAAAGCACGGGCCGGGATCTGTTCAATCCGTCCTGGTTGACCGCCAAGCGGCAAGGCTTTGCCGGACTGGACCCCGCTGACGTGCAAGCCACATTAACCGAATTGACCGCTAGCGCAATATCCACCTGCGTTTGTAGCTATATAAATAATAGCAAGCTACTGATTGTGTGCGGTGGCGGCGCTTTGAACGGCTACCTCATGCAACGCCTGCAAGCCCTGCTCCCCAGCGTGCAAGTGCAGTCGTCTGCGGCGCACGGCCTGCCACCCTTGCAGGTGGAGGCGGTAGCGTTCGCCTGGCTGGCCCGCCAGACCCTGCTGGGCTTACCCGGCAATCTGGCCAGCGTGACCGGTGCGCGCGGCGAACGGGTGCTGGGCGCGGTGTACCCGGCCTAAGCCTCAGTGGTTGTCGGCATGGGTAGTCCCCGTGTCACGCACGTCGGGCGACAACTGCCAGAAGATCCAGGCCGAGGCTAGCGTCATCAACCCCATCGTTGCAAACGTGGCGTGGAAGGCATCCAAAGTCTGCGCCGCCCCAGCCCCCTCAAAGTAACCGGTAAAACCCGCCAGCACGGCCCCAGCTGCCGCCACACCCATGCTCATGGCCAACATCTGCACCATTGACAGCAAACTATTGCCGCTGCTGGTCAGCGGCCCGTCCAGGTCTTTCAAAGTTACGGTGTTCATGGCGGTGAACTGCATGGAATTCACCGCCCCAAAAATCGCCAATTGCAGCAGCTTCAACCACAGCGGCTGGCCCGGTGTCACCAGCGCAAAGCTGGCCATCGTGAGCCCCACCAGCGCCGTATTCAGCACCAGCACCTTGCGGTAGCCCAGCCGGGTAATGAGCCGGGTGGCCAGGGTCTTGGTGAGCATCCCCGCCAGAGCCACGGGCAGCATCATCATGCCCGCCTGGGCCGGCGAATACCCCATGCTGACCTGGAGCAGCAAGGGGATGAGAAACGGCATGCAGCTGCTGCCGATCCGCGCAAACAAATTGCCCAGCAGACCAATCGTCAACGAAGAAATATCGAACAGGCGCGGTGAAAACAAGGGCTCGGCCACACGCGTGGCATGCAACCAATACGCCACCAGACTGGCCAAACCAAACACCAGCAACACCAATACCGTGGCCTGGCGCAGCCCCAGCTCCGACAAACCATCGAGCGACAACGACAAGGCCACCATGCCAAACGACAGCATTGCATAGCCACTCAGGTCGAAACGCTTGGACGCCATCCGCAGGCCCTCGGGCATCCACACCAGCGTGGCAGCACAACCCAGCAACCCCACCGGCAGGTTGATCAGGAAAATCCAGTGCCAGGTGGCGTATTCCACCAGCCAGCCGCCGAGCGTGGGGCCGATCAGTGGACCGATCAACCCCGGCAAGGCCACAAAACTCATGGCCTTCAAAAATTGCGCGCGCGGAAAGGCCCGCAGTACCGCCAGCCGCCCCACCGGCAGCAGCAAAGCCCCGCCGACACCCTGGACGATGCGCGACAGCACCAGTTGGCTCAGGCTTTGGGAAACAGCACACAGCAACGACCCCAGCGTGAACAACACAATCGCTGACACAAACAGGCGGCGCGTGCCAAAACGGTCGGCCATCCAGCCCGAGGCCGGAATCAGCATGGCCATCGTCAGCGAATAGGCCACCACCACCGACTGCATGCGCAACGGACTTACCCCCAGGCTGGCCGCCATGGCGGGCAAGGCGGTATTGACGATGGTGGCATCCAGCGTCTGCATGAAAAACCCAATGGCCACTAGCCACAGCAGGCGCTGGTTGGATACGTCGTCTTGCATATTTCTTTGTTTCACCCACAAAAAAGCCGCCCTCGGGCGGCTTTTTTAGGTACGTTTAGCGATCAGGCTGAAAAACTGGAGCCGCAGCCGCAGGTGCTGGTGGCGTTGGGGTTCTTGATGACGAACTGGGCACCTTGCAGGTCTTCCTTGTAGTCGATCTCGGCACCCAGCAGATACTGGTAGCTCATGGCATCGATCAGCAGGGACACACCGTTTTTGGTCATGGTGGTGTCGTCTTCGTTGGTGATCTCGTCAAAGGTGAAGCCGTACTGGAAGCCGGAGCAGCCGCCACCCTGCACAAACACCCGCAACTTTAGATCTGGATTGCCTTCTTCGGCGATCAGATCGGCCACCTTGGCGGCGGCGCTGTCGGTAAAGACGATGGGGGTGGGCATTTCGGTTTGGATGTTTTCGGCAAGGGCGCTCATGGGGTACTCCGTAAAGAATCTGGGGATGCTAATGCAATTCCCGACAGCCAGCGTGGGATTAGGCGTTTGCCGGTACTGGCGGTGCGGTCTTTTCAAAAACAAAAACCGCCAAACCCGAAGGCTTGGCGGTTTTTGTGTCGCACAGAGCGAAAAGCTTAACGCTTGGAGAACTGCTTGCGACGGCGAGCACCGTGCAAACCGACCTTCTTACGCTCGACTTCGCGCGCATCACGCGTCACGAAACCGGCTTTGCTCAGCTCAGGCTTGAGCGTAGCGTCGTAGTCGATCAGGGCGCGGGTAATGCCGTGGCGGGTAGCACCTGCCTGGCCGGACTCGCCACCACCGTGTACGTTCACCATCACGTCGAAAGTCTCGGCGTGGTTGGTCAGCAGCAGGGGTTGCTTGCAAATCATGATCGAGGTAGCACGACCGAAGAACTCGGTGATGTCTTTACCGTTGACCTTGATCTGGCCGGAGCCTTTTTTCAGAAACACACGAGCGACGCTGGATTTGCGACGGCCGGTGCCATTGTTCCAATCACCAATCATCAGAAATACTCCTTAGATGTCCAGCACTTTAGGCTGTTGGGCGGTGTGTGGGTGCACAGCACCACCGTACACCTTGAGCTTCTTGATCATGGCGTAGCCGAGCGGGCCCTTGGGCAGCATGCCCTTGACGGCTTTTTCCAAAGCGCGGCCTGGGTGTTTGGCTTGCATGTCGCGGAACGAGATGGCAGAAATGCCACCTGGGTAACCGGAATGGCTGTAGTAAATTTTGTCAGTCGACTTGGCGCCGGTGACGCGCAGCTGGGCTGCGTTGATGATGACGATGAAGTCACCGGTATCGACGTGAGGCGTATAAATGGCCTTGTGTTTGCCGCGCAAACGGAGAGCAACTTCGCTGGCTACTCGTCCGAGGACCTTGTCGGTCGCGTCAATCACAAACCACTCATGCACTACGTCAGCGGGTTTTGCGCTGAAAGTTTTGGTCATGAATTTTCTCTTTGAAAGAATGGTTTGGCCAACCCAAGAGGTTGGCGTTCTAGCAGCCCTTTTCCACGGTCGGCGTCTCTCTAGTGGAGATCTCTTAGGTGGTGATTCGAGCTTCGTCGCGGGGCTAGCCAAACGCTACGAAGCCTTTGATTATACAAAGTTGCTGACACCGTCGTCAAATAAGCGGCTATTTACGCGCCTGCTGGCTGGCCAGCAGGCGCTGGGTGTTTTCCACGCATACGGGCAACTCTGCGAGCGCAGGCTTCTGACATTCGCGGTACACGCACATCGGGCGGGTAAAAAAATTGCTGTCAGCGCAGATAACCACCGGCGTACTGGCGAGCTGGGTGGTATGGGGCGACTTGGGCGACTTTGCGGCAACCCGCGCACGCCGGGGTTGTGGTGCGGGCACCGATGCCGGCGCCTGGGCCACAGGGGATGCCAACGGCTCAGCCACAACTTCGGCAAATATGGGCAAATCCTGGGCGGACAATGCCGCCGCCACCGGTGGCACAGACGACGAAAGCTGGGCGCGCATTTGCCCCTCTGAAGGCGGCATCCACACAGCCGTCCCCATGCCGACCACCAGCACCAGCGCCAGCGCGGCCCAGGCCCAGGGCTTGCTTGGGTGCCGTTTTTCCATCGCCTCCGCCGATGGCCGGGGCGGATAGACAAACTGGGTGGGCAACTCGGCCAGATCCATAGCCTCTGGCTGCGCCCGCTCTCCGGGCATCCATTGCCAGCCTCGCCCCATCTCAGTGCGCCAGTCAAATTGGTCCATGTCCGCAGGCGGTTGCAAACCCAAGATATCGACAAAATCCTGCACCGATTGCGGACGGTCTTCGGGACGGATCGCCAAACTCCGGTCGATTGCGTCCACTAACCTGGTGGAATACGTTGGCCCCTGCCCGGCCTGCGCCACCGATTGCATGCTGGGCATGCGGTCCCGCAGCACCCGGAACGTGGCGGGCATCGGCAAGGCCTTGGCCACACAGCCGTGCACCACTGCGGCCAAGGCATATAAATCACTCCATGGCCCCTGCGCCATGTCGCGCGCATCGGCATATTGCTCAATCGGGGCGTAATTCACCTTCAGCACGGCCGTGTGCTTGGGGCCCAGGCCACCAATCGCCCGGCGGGCCGCGCCCAGGTCCAGCAACACGGGTGGCCCACTGTCTTGCAGAAAAATATTTTCGGGCGATACATCCCGGTGCACGGTATGGCTGTCGTGCAGCAGTTGCAACGCTTGCAGCACCGACCACAGCACCTGGCGCAGCCAGTCCTCTGGCGGTGGGCGGCGCATCTGGTCACAGGCCTGCTTGAGCGTCATGCCGCTGTACAAGGGCATCACCATATACGCGGTGTTATGCGCCTCCCAGAAGCGGAACACTTTGACCAGCGAAGGGTGGTCAAACTGCGCCAGCAACCGGGCCTCGGCCACAAACGACTGCAATCCGGCATGGTAGCTGGCACCATCGCGCGATGAGCGGATGCCTACGACATGCCCCCCTGCGCGGCCGGCCAGCGCCGTCGGCATGTATTCCTTGATCGCCACCGACCGGTGCAAGGAGTGGTCGTACGCCTGGTAGACCATGCCAAAGCCCCCCACGCCCAGCAGGCTTTGCAGCTCAAACTCGCCCAGCCGGGTGCCACTGGGCAGGGCATCCGAATGGAGGACAGGGGGCTGGGCGAAATCGGTCATAGACAAAAAGGAGCCGTAGTTTAGTGCGCAGCCATTGGCAAGGCAGCGCGCCTCGTTACCATAGGGGCCTATGTTTAGTTACCGCCACGCCTTCCACGCAGGCAACCACGCCGATGTGCTCAAACACACGGTGGTGATTGCCGCCCTCAAACACCTGACCGAAAAAGACCCGGCCTTGGCCGTGCTGGACACCCACGCCGGTGCCGGGCTGTACCGGCTCGACGGCGACTATGCCGAAACCAGCGGCGAGGCGGCCAACGGCATCCTGAAGCTGCTGGCTGCGCCCGAGCCCGGCCAAGCACCTTGGGTCGCCGCACCGGCGCTGCAAGACTACCTGGATCTGGTGGCCAGCTTCAATAAATCCGGCGGCAAAAAGGTCTACCCTGGCTCGCCGTTCATCATGCAACAACTGTTACGTGACCATGACCGGCTCAAGCTGTTTGAACTGCACCCCACCGACAGCAAAACCCTGTCGGCCAACATCGCCCAGTTGTCCGCCGGACGGCAGATAGCAGTGTTCCGCGAAAACGGCTTTGAAGGCATCCGTAAATTCTTGCCACCCCCAAGCCGCCGCGCTTTTCTGCTGTGCGATCCCAGCTATGAAATCAAGAGCGACTACAGCCTGGTAGCCGAGATGATCGCGAGCAACCTGAAGCTGTTTTCCACAGGCACCTACGCCGTCTGGTATCCCATCATTCCGCGCCCCGAAGCCCACGACCTGCCGCGCAAACTTAAAACCCTGGCCACCAAGGCAGGCAAAAGTTGGCTGCATGCCACGCTGACCGTCAAATTCAGCAAGCTCACCACCGATGCCGATGGCGAAGTCAAGCGCCCCGGCCTGCCGGCCAGCGGCATGTTCCTGATCAACCCGCCGCACACCCTGAAAGCCGCGCTGAAACCCGCACTGGCGCAGATGGTGGAACGTCTGGGACAGGACAAACACGCCACATCGACGCTGGATTCGGGCGGCTAAGTCTCTGTAATCAGACCTGCCAATGGGGGTTTTTCCCGCTACGACAGGTCTGAATTCGCATAGCATGCGGCTCTTGTTGGCAAGATTATTGCGTAGTGCATATTCTTTCTTTTTCCCCTTAACCACACCTGCTTGATATGAAACTCACTTCCATCTCTCTCGCTTTAGCCACTGCTTTTTGTGCCCTGTCCGCCCACGCTGCCGACCCCAAATTGGCGCTGGTGTATGGCAGCGGCGGCAAGTTTGACAAATCGTTCAACCAGTCGGCCTATGAAGGTGCCGAGCGGTTCAAAAAAGAAACCAAGATCGGCTACCTCGAAGCCTCCATCACCTCCGACGCGCAAAGCGAGCAGGTGCTGCGCCAGATGGCCCGCAAGAACGTCGATCTGGTGGTCTCTATCGGCTTCTCGATGACCAACGCGGTCACTACCGTGTCCAAAGAGTTCCCCAAGGTCAAGTTCATGCTGATTGACGACGTGGTCACTGCCGACAACGTCAGCTCCGTCACCTTCAAGGAGCAAGAAGGCTCTTACCTGGTAGGCGTGGCCGCCGCACTGGCCAGCAAGTCGCAAAAGGTCGGCTTCATCGGCGGCATGGACGTGCCGCTGATCCGCGCTTTTGGCTGCGGCTATGCACAAGGTGCCAAGTCGGTGGATGCCAAGATCGACGTGACGCAAAACATGGTTGGCACCACCCCGGCCGCCTGGAGCGACCCCGCCAAGGGTGGCGAACTGGCCCGGGCCCAGTTTGACCGGGGCGTGGACGTGGTGTTTGCCGCTGCGGGCGGTAGCGGCATGGGCGCGCTGCAAGCCGTCAAGGACAAAAACAAACTCGGCATTGGTGTCGACTCCAACCAAAACCCGCTGTACCCCGGCTTCATCCTCACCTCCATGCTCAAGCGCGTGGACAACGCCACCTACGACGGCTTCATGAGCGTCAAAAACGGCACCTGGAAAGCCGGCGTGGTGAGCAAGGGCCTGATCGAAGGCGGCGTGGACTGGGCCCTGGATGCCAACAACCGCAAGCTCATCACGCCCGCCATGGAAGCCAGCATCAAGCAGGCCGCCGCGGACATCAAGTCCGGCAAAGTCAAGGTGGTGGACTACCGCACTGGCAACAGCTGCCCCGTCTAACCCGAGGGGCGATTGGCAACGCGTGAGGGCGGCATCCTGCCGGGGGTGCCCGTTATAGAGTTCCAAGGCATATCCAAGCAGTTTAGCGCGGTCAAGGCCAACGCCAACGTCAGCTTCCAGGTCCGCAAGGGCTCCATCCACGGCATCGTGGGGGAAAACGGCGCGGGCAAATCTACGCTGATGAGCATTCTGTACGGCTACTACCAGGCCGAAAGCGGGCAGATTCTGCTGGGCGGCCAGCCCACCCCCATCCGCAGCAGCCAAGAGGCCATCCGCCTCGGCATCGGCATGATCCACCAGCACTTCATGTTGGTGGACAGCTTTACCGTACTGGAAAATATTTTGCTGGGGGTGGAAGGTGGCCTGGTACTCGGAGCCCCCTTTCAAGCCGCTGAAACGCGCCTGCGCGCGCTCGGTGCCGAATACAAGCTGGAAGTAGACCCCAACGTGCGGGTGGAAAACCTGTCGGTGGGTGCGCAGCAGCGGGTTGAAATCCTCAAGCTGATCTACCGTGGTGCCGACATTTTGATTCTGGACGAACCCACCGCCGTCCTGACGCCGCAAGAAACCGATTCGCTATTTGCCATTCTGCGGGTGTTCCGCGACCAGGGCAAAACCATCATCCTGATCACCCACAAGCTGCAAGAAATATTTGCGTTGACCGACCGCGTCACCGTGATGCGCGCGGGCACCGTGGTGGGCGAGGTCGATACCGCCACCAGCAGCCGCGAGGCCGTGGCCAGTCTGATGATTGGCCGCAGCATCGAATCCACCCTGTCGCGCGGCCCCTACCAGCCCGGTGCCGCCGTGCTGGAGGTACTGAGTCTCAGCTTGCACAACGCCCAGGGCGTGAAGCTGCTGGACGACCTGAACTTCCAGGTGCGCGCCGGTGAAATCGTCGCCGTGGCCGGAGTCTCGGGCAACGGCCAGTCCGAACTTTTAGAAGTGCTGGCCGGCATGCGCCTGCCCAGCAGCGGCGACATCCACTACCAAGGCCAGCCGCTGCCCTTCAAAGGGCGGCGCGATGCCGACGGCCTGCCAGCGGTGTACCGCACTTTAGGCATTGCCCATGCGCCCGAAGACCGCCTGCGCGAAGGCCTGGTCAAGGCCAACTCGGTAGCCCTCAACACCCTGCTGGGGCACCACAACGACCGCATTTTCAAATCCGGCTGGCTGCTGAATCCCCAGGCCATCCTGGCGCATGCCAAAAAGCTGATCGCCGAATTTGACGTGCGCCCCACCGACCCGACCCTGCGCGTCGGCCTGCTGTCCGGCGGAAACCAACAAAAAGTGGTGCTGGCGCGCGAGATAGCTACACAACCTGCTCTCATTTTGATAGGGCAACCCACGCGTGGTGTGGACATCGGTTCGATCGAGACCATCCACCGCCGCCTGCTGGCACTGCGCGACGCGGGCATCGCCATCGTGCTGGTGTCGGTGGAGCTGGAAGAAATCCGCGTGCTGGCCGACCGCATCCTGGTGATGTGTGGCGGCAAGATCACCGGCGAGCTGGCCGCTGGCGACTTTGACACCACGCGCATCGGCCTGATGATGGGCGGCGTAAGCCATTAACGCTATGAATCCACACAACCTGCCCGGCTGGGCCTCCAACCTGCTGCTACCCATCCTGAACCTCGTCTCGGCCATGCTGGTGGCGGGCGTGGTGATCTACGCCCTGGGCGAAAGCCCCACCGAATCGCTGGCCATTCTGGTCCACAGCGCCTTCCTGAATCCCGAGGGGCTGGGCTACACCCTGTTTTACGCCACCACCTTCATCTTTACCGGGCTGGCCGTGGCCTTTGCATTGCACGCGGGCCTGTTCAACATCGGCGGCGAAGGCCAGATGTACATCGGTGGCCTGGGCATGGCGCTGGTAATTCTGAACCTGGACGCACACTGGAGCCCCTGGCTGGTGGTTCCGCTGGCCATTGCCGCCAGCGCACTGTTTGGCGCGGCCTGGGCGTTTTTGCCGGGCTACCTGCAAGCCAAGCGCGGCAGCCACATTGTGGTGACCACCATCATGTTCAACTTCATCGCCGCGTCGCTGATGAACTACATCATCGTCAGCCTGCTGATTCCGGTGGGCCAGCAAAGCACCTCCAGCCGCCAGTTTGCCGAAGCCACCTGGCTGCCCCGGCTCAACGAGTGGCTGCCGGTGCTGGGCCAAACCCCGGTCAACATCAGCTTCCTGCTGGCGCTGCTGGCGCTGGGCGGGTATGCGCTGGTGATGTGGCGCACCTCCTGGGGTTATGGGGTGCGCACGGTGGGACTGAACCCGCACGCAGCCCACTACGCAGGCATTTCCATCAGCCGCACCGTCATCGGCGTGATGGCCGTATCTGGCGCACTGGCGGGCCTGGCCGCCGTCAACAGCCAGATGGGTTCCTCACACAACCTGGGGCTGAACTTCCCGGCGGGCGCGGGCTTCATCGGCATCGCGGTGGCGCTGATGGGGCGCAACCACCCCATCGGCATCCTGCTGTCGGCGGTGCTGTTTGGCGGGCTGATCCAGGGTGGGTTTGATTTGTCGCTGGAGAAGTCGGCCATTCCGCCTGAAACCTTTGTGTTCATCCAGGGGCTGATTATTTTGTTTTGCGGCGCGATGGAAAACCTGTATGCCCCCGCCGTGGCCGCCGTGTTGCACAAATTCAAAAAACCGAGTGCCGCCTGATGGACGATATCCAACTCTCCAGCATCTTCGTAGCGATGGTGCGCAGCGCGCCAGTGCTGATTTTTGCGGCCCTGGGTGGCTTGTTTGCCGAGCGCTCCGGCATTGTGGACATCAGCCTGGAAGGCAAGATTCTGGGCAGCGCCTTTGCCTCGGCCTGCGTCGCCTACGCCACGCAAAACCCCTGGTTCGGCGTGCTGGCGGGCATCGCGGTGTCGTGCCTGCTGGCATTGCTGCACGGCTATGTGTGCATCCAGCAGCGCGGCAACCAGCTGGTGTCGGGCATGGCCATCAATATTTCGGTCAGCGGCCTGACCTTTGTGCTGGCGCAGTTCTTCTTCCAACAAGGGGGCCGCTCGCCGCCGCTGGACGAAGGGCGGTTCCAAGCGCTGACCATTCCCGGCAGCGAAGCCGTGGCCGATGTACCCGTGCTGGGCTGGCTGCTGCGCGAACTGCTGGGCGGCCACACCATCTTGGTGTACCTGGCGTTTCTGGCCGTGCCGCTGGTGCATTGGGTGGTTAACCACACCCGCTTTGGCCTGCGCTTGCGCGCCGTGGGCGATAACCCGCATGCGGCCGACACGGCCGGTATCAGCGTGGCCGGTACGCGTTATCTGGCGCTGCTGGTGGGCGGCGTGCTGTGCGGGCTGTCGGGCGCGTACCTGGCGCTGGTGCAAACCGGTTTCTTTTTGGCCGATATGTCGGCGGGCAACGGCTTTCTGGCCCTGGCCGCGCTGGTGTTTGGCAGCTGGCGGGCGGTACACACCACCCTGGGCTGCCTGATGTTTGCGTTTTTCAGCGCCCTGCAAATCCAGCTCGAAGGCGTGGTGCTGCCGGTCATCGGCAAGGTGCCGGGCTCGCTGATCCAGATGATTCCGTACGTCGTCACCGTCATCATCCTGGCGGGCTTCATGGCCAAGTCGGTCGCGCCCAAAGCGATTGGTGTCCCGTTCGTTAAATCTCGCTGATTGGGTGTCCCCATGATTTTTGTTGCCGGCTCGGCCAATCTTGATTTCGTAGTGCGTGCCACCCACATTCCCGCACCGGGTGAAACCGTGCTGGGCCGCGCGTTCCAGACCTTCCCCGGAGGCAAAGGGGCCAACCAGGCCATCGCCTGCGCGCGTGCCGGGGGGGCCAGAACGCATATGCTGCTGGCACTGGGCGATGACGCATTTGCCCAGCCGCTGGAAGCCTCGTTGACACAAGCTGGCGTGGTGCAGCACGTGGTGCGTAGCCCCGACCAGCCTACGGGCACGGCCTTCATCTGCGTGTCCGACGATGCCGAAAACGCCATCACCGTGGCCCCCGGTGCCAACGCCAGCCTGCAAGCCGCGCATTTACCCCCGCTGACAGACTTCACCCACCTGCTGCTGCAACTGGAAACCCCGCTGGACACGGTGGCCGCCTACGCTGCATCGGCCCGCGCCCAAGGCGTGCAGGTGGTGTTGAACGCCGCCCCCGCCCAGCTGCTGCCCGCCGACCTGCTGGCCGCCGTGGATGTGCTGGTGGTCAACGAAGGCGAGCTGGCTACCGTAGCCCAACACAGCGGCAGCATCGCCGAATGCCTGGCCCGGCTGGACACCGCCTGCGTGGTCGTCACTCTGGGCCACCGGGGCTGCTGCGCACGGCTCAACGGCCAAATTTTGTTGCAAGCCGCCTACCCCGTCACGCCAGTGGACACCACCGCTGCGGGCGACAGCTTTTGCGGAGCCCTCACCGCCGCCCTGTCCCAGGGCCACTCGCTGGCGGTGGCGATGCAGGTCGGCAGCGCCGCCGGGGCCCTGGCCTGCACACGCCCCGGCGCGCAGTCCAGTATTCCGACCCACGCCGAAGTGCAGGCCCTCGTCCACAGCGGCACGTCCGCTGGAGACGATGCCGTGCTGCGTGCATTTTGCGGATTCCCCGCCTAAACTATTTTTTACCGAGTACACGTTATGACCTCCCCCACCAAAGTTATTTTCGATACCGATCCCGGCGTAGACGACGCGATGGCCCTGTACTTCGCGCTGGCGCATCCGGCCATCGACGTGGTCGGCATCACCACCACCTTTGGCAATGTCACGGTCGAGCAGGCGGCGATCAACGCGCTGTACCTCACGGCCATAGCCGGTAAAACCATCCCCGTTACCAAAGGCGTGGCCACCCCCTGGGTCAAGCCCGGCGAAGCCCCCCCGGCCTTTATCCACGGAGCCGACGGCCTGGGCAACCTGCCCTCCCGCGTGGCCACCAGCAACCAGCTCGACCCGCGCTCCAGCGCCCAGTTCATCGTCGACATGGCCCGCGCCCACCCGGGTGAGATCACCCTGGTGGCGGTGGGCCCGCTGGGCAACCTCAGCCTGGCCCTGAAGCTGGAACCCCAACTGCCCAAGCTGCTGAAAGAAGTGATCCTGATGGCCGGCACCGTCACTGAGCCCGGCAACGTCTCCCCCGTGGCCGAGGCCAATGTATGGAACGACCCGCACGCCGCCGACCACGTCTTCAGCGCAGGCTGGAAGCTGACGATGGTGGGGCTGGACGTGACGCACCGCGTGATCGTGCCGCTGGCGATGTTCAAGAAAATTGCCGACCACCATAAGCACATTGCCACCGACGTGCTGCACCACGCCGTCAGCTTCTACGCCGACTTCTACAGCGGCATCTACCCGCATGTGGCCGCCATCCACGGCTGCTTCGGCCACGACGTGCTGGCCTTCATCTACCTGGTGAACCCCGAGCTGTTCAGCGTCGAGTCCGGCGGCATCCGCGTGGCCACCGAGAGCATTGCCAACGGCCAGACCATGATGAAGCGCAAAGACATCTTCCATCCCCAGGCCGGTTGGGCCACCACCCCGCCCACCCAGGTCTGCATGCAGGTCCAGGCCGAGGCCTGCAACACGGTGCTGGAACAGATGCTGATGTCCGACTGGTTGCCCCGCTAGTTTATGACTCACCCCCAGGCTGCAGTGCTACGCATCTTTCGCCAACCCCCTTGCAGGGGGCAACACCAGCAGCCTGGCGAAGCCAGTTCTGCGGTGTTTCTGGTGAACGTGCGTTCTGGCCGAATGTTGGGTGGTGGGTAGTTACAGCCTTGCATTGAATAAAGGAAACGACCATGCAATTCCCCGTCGTCAACTACCTCAGCCCCACCGCCGCGCAAGACTTTTGCCAAAGTCTTCACGAAACCGGCTTTGCCGTGCTGTCCCACCACCCGCTGGACCAGCACCTGGTGGACGGCATCTACGCCGAATGGCTGGACTTCTTTGGCTCCGAGGCCAAGCACCGTTACAACCATGACCCGGTAGCGTTCGACGGCTACTTCTCACCGGCCGTCTCGGAAACCGCCAAGGGCAACACCCAGCGCGACCTGAAAGAGTTCTTCCACATCTACCCCTGGGGCCGTTACCCGGCCGAGGTGTCGGATGCGGCGCTGCGCTACTACAGCCAAGGCAGCGCCCTGGCCGCCGAGCTGCTGAAATGGGTGGAAGACAACTCCCCGCCCGAGGTGCGCGCCCGCTACACCGAACCCCTGCCGCAGATGATTGCAGGCTGCGACCAAACCCTGTTGCGCGTGCTGCACTATCCGCCCCTGCGCGGCACCGAAGAACCCGGCAGCGTACGCGCCGCCGCCCACGGCGACATCAACCTGCTGACCATCCTGCCCGCCGCTACCGAACCCGGCCTGCAAGTGCTGGGCAAAGACGGTGCCTGGTTTGACGTGCCCTGCGACTTCGGCCTGCTGATCGTCAACATCGGCGACATGCTGCAAGAAGCCTCGGGCCACTACTACCCGTCCACCACCCACCGCGTGCTCAATCCCACAGGCGCAGGCCGCTTGAAGTCGCGCGTCTCGCTGCCCTTGTTTTTGCACCCGCGCCGTGAAGTTGTCTTGTCTGAGCGTTACACCGTGCAAAGCTATTTCGATGAACGCATGCAAGAGTTGCGCGGATCCAAAACCAAATAACCGGAGTTGCCATGATCACACCGATACCCCGTTTTGCCCTCCTCCTGCTGGTTGCCGCACTGGCCGGTTGCTCCACCCTGGGCAGCCCCGACAAGGACAAAACCTACAAAATCACCATCCTGCACACCAACGACCACCACGGCCGCTTCTGGAAAAACAGCGACGGCGAATACGGCATGTCGGCGCAGAAAACCGTGGTGGACCAGGTGCGCAAGGAAGTGGCAGCAGCGGGTGGCGCGGTGCTGCTGCTCAGCGGTGGCGACATCAACACCGGCGTGCCCGAATCCGACCTGCAAGACGCCGTGCCCGACTTCAAAGGCATGAATCTGTTGCAGTTCGATGCGATGGCCGTGGGCAACCACGAGTTCGACAAGCCCCGCATCGTGCTCAATATGCAGCGCGACCTGGCCACCTTCCCCATGCTGTCGGCCAACATCTACGACCAGGGCCAGCGCATGTTTGCGCCCTACAAGATCTTCAATGTCGGCGGAGTCCGCGTCGGCGTGATGGGCCTGACCACCGAAGACACCTTCAAAATGGTGCACCCCGACAACGTCAAAGGCATCGAATTCCGCAGCGTGATTGCCGAGGCCGCCAAGGTCGTGCCCGAGCTGCGCACCAAGGCCGACGTGGTCATCGCCGCCACCCACATGGGCCACTACACCAACGGCCTGCACGGCACCCAGGCCCCCGGCGACGTGGAAATGGCCCGCGCCGTGGGCGGCATCGACCTGGTGGTCGGCGGCCACTCGCAAAACCCCACCTGCATGCAAGCCGAGAACGTGCGCGACGATGCCTACGTGCCCGGCACCCCCTGCGCCCCCGACCGGCAAAACGGCACCTGGATCGTGCAAGCCCACGAATGGGGCAAATACGTGGGCCGGGCCGACTTTGAATACCGCAACGGCGACTTCAAGCTGGTCCACTACGCGCTGATCCCCATCAACCTGAAAAAGACCGTCAAAGGGGCCGACGGCAAACCCGCCAAGGCCTACTACACCAGCGAGATCGCCGAAGACCCGGCCATGCTGGCCCTGCTCACCCCGTACCAAAACGTCGGCCAAGAAAAGCTCGGCATCACCGTGGGCAGCAGCGATGCCCGCATCGAAGGCGACCGCAGCATCATCCGCGCCCAACCCGCCGCTATGGGCGTGCTGGTCGGCCTGTCGATGCTGGCCAAAACCCAGGCCGACTTCGCCGTGGTTAACGCCGGTGGCGTGCGCGACTCCATGCCCGCCGGCACGCTGACCTACAAAGACGTGCTCAAGGTCCAACCCTTCGGCAACACCATCGCCACCGTCGAATTCACCGGCAAAGAAGTCATGGACTACCTGAACGCCGTGGCCAAGATGTCGGTTGGCTCCGGCGCGTTCCCGCAGTTTGCGGGCATCCAGCTGGTCATCACCGGCGGTGTCGTCAGCAGCGCCAGCATCCGGGGCGTGGCCATCCAGCCCAGCACCACCTACCGCATGGCCGTGAACAACTTCCAGGCCGTGGGCGGCGACGGCTACCCCAAACTGCTGGGCCACCCCGGCTACGTAGACAGCGGCTTTGTCGATGCCGACGTGCTGCGCGGCTTTATTACCAGCCACAGCCCGCTGAAAGCAGCCGACTTTGCGCCGGGCGATGCCGTGGTGCGCAAGTGATGAATTTATAAAAAATAGGGCTCTAGCGCATATTCCACCTGCGCTAACAGCTACTCATTTGATAGCAATCAAAATCCCACCTCTGCAAGCCTCATAATCGAGCGCCCTGCCGAGGGCTGTCCAACCAGGGCGGCATCGGCTTCTCAAAGGCACTCTGTGAAAAAAACATTCCCCCTGAACATCGAAGGCAAAAACCGCGACCGCGTGGTCGAAGCCACCAAGCACGACATCCGTAAATACGTCAAACGCCAGCTGCGCGTGGCCCTGCCTGAAGGCGTGGACTACTGGGACTGGGATTGCAAATTCGGTACCAGCGCCGAGACCGCCGTAGTGGCGCACTTCGCCACCATCACCAAGCTGATCGACGACCTGGCCGCTGCCGGTGGCGCATCGTTCTACATCGAGCTGATCGCCAAAAACGGCGTGCGCACCGCCAAACCATTGGGCGCTTAACCAGGCTAAAACCCATGCTGTACCTCGACTTCGACTACAGCGAGGACGGGCACGGGTTTGGCACATGGGAGGCAATGGCCTCCATCCCGACCCCGCAAGTAGCCGCCGTGGAGGCTGAAATCAAACAAGTGCTGGACTGGGCCCACGCGGCCTTCCCCGGCATGCAGGCGGCATTGGACGAGGGTGGGGAGTGGGACTTTCAGGTGCAGCAACAAACTGAAACGGTGGCCGGGCTGCCTCGGCAGACGTTCACTTTGTCACTGACGGGTACGCCGCAGTTTTGCGAGGCGTTTCGGGGGTGGGTTTTGGGGGAGTGAGCGCTTCGCAGGCAGGCTCCACGGGCCGTAGCCAATGGGGGTCAGATCACAATTGCGCGCTGGATGCGGGCGGAGCCAGAACGGCAGTTACCCGCATTTGTGCTCTGACCTCGATTGGCGGGTTGACATCTACCACCTCAAAGCTGGATCACTTTCGTGCCTGCGAGTAGGTCGCCCAAACGGCGCCTCTGCTTGCCCGCGATGAAAGCGGCATCAATTACACCAAGCACCATCGTGAAATTCCGAACGCAAGACTGCCAGTACGTGCAGGGTAGCTCGGAGTCAGCATGCACAACACTGGTGCTGGTGAAGCGTTTACCCATACTTTGACCACCCGGCAGGCCATCGCAAAGCAAAATGTACAGAAGCCAGCCGACAAATATCCACTCGTGGGCGAAGCCAAATGTGTTCGCAATGAAATAGAAAACAACACCAACAGCCACTGCCACGAGGCCATCCACAAACTGCGAGGTGAATCTTTGCCCAATGCGCGCGAGGGGTTTGCTCATACTTGGAAAAGAGTTGTGAAAATATTACGGGTCTGGTTTAACGCTGGCGCTGTCCGAAACGCTGGCCCACTAAGCCCGGCGAAGGTTTGAAACGTCCCACATTCCAGCATTTCCCCATCAAAAGGTGGATGTGAAACGCTCTATTTTCCATAGCTACTACCGCAGATGGAATATGCGCCAGAGGCACTTTTCGCTTAAACAGGTGAAGGTAGCATCCGCTGTGCGTGCGGACCACCCGAAAACCGGGTTGGCCTTGACCGTCCGTCACGGAGAACAGCCGGGAGGGGTCAGAGCCCCTTTGCGGTTTTCGACCGTTCCCGTACCGCCGCGATCAGTCGTGCAATGGGGATCTGACCCCACCCAACCCCAAACGCCGTCCCAGTTCCAGCGTCGCCGCGCTCTGGTTCATGGTGTAGAAGTGTAGGCTGGGCGCACCACCGGCTACCAGGCGTTCGCACAAATCCGTCACCACGTCCAGACCGAAGGCTTTGATGCTGGCGGTGTCGTCGCTGAAGCCTTGCAGGCGCAGGCGGATCCAGCGGGGGATTTCAGCGCCGCAGGCATCGCTGAAGCGCATGAGCTGCGACGAGCTGCCGATCGGCATGATGCCGGGCACGACCGGGACGGTGACGCCCAGCTTGCGGGCATCTTCCACCAGCCGAAAGTACGCATCGGCGTTATAGAAATACTGCGTCATGGCCGAATCCGCACCAGCGTGTACCTTGATGGCAAAGGCGTTCAGGTCAGCATCGGCTGATTTGGCCTAGGCCAAGCCGCCGCCGTTCGGTCTCGCCTCGACGGGGTGGTTAGGCAGCGTCAGTATTTAGCCGCCAACTTCTTTGCTTCGTGGATATCGATTCGGGCACTATGCCCGTGCTTCTCAAGCATGTGGAGTAGGTTCGCGCCACTCAGGAGTACTAATGGCTTCCCATTAGCGAATGCATACGAGTCTGGACCGTAGTCGGACGTAGTCACCAGCACCCCCTTTGTCGCACCCTCATTAAGTACGGTTCCGTACAGGTCGCGCACCGCGCTCACCCCAACAGTGTTTGTGTATCGTTTGGCTTGAATCACAATCTTTCCGCCGCGAATGGGGTCAGGATCGAAAGCAACCGCATCGACGCCACCATCTCGGCTGGCTTGTGTTACTTTGACCTCGCCACCGGTTGAAGAAAACTCCTTCTCGAACAATTCTCGAATGAGGTGTTCAAAGTCTTCCCAATCCATAGCTGCCAAATTTACCGAGCCGTCGAGCGTATTAGCTACCTCGTATGCGGACACGAAGCGGCCATCTTCGCGGCGGAGCTGCATGATCGGCGGGACTGGCGATAGCCCGTGTAGCTTTGAACTACCAACTCCCTTTAGCGATTTGAAACAGGCCTTTGGATCAACTTGAGCGAGGTTAATTAAAGCGAACTCAGTTTTCCCTGCTCGCAGGGAGAGTACACAGGCGGTGATAGGCTTTCCGGTGGTGCGATCAATTGCTGTAACTATTCCGTTGACGACAATTGCCTCAAGTGCGCCGACCACATCAGCTTCGAATATCTCGTGAACCGTGCGCAGGACTGTTTGGTACAAGACGTCATCGTATTGACGTGAGGCCTGAGGCTCTGTTATGAACTGCTCCTCAAAGCCGTCCCGACTCGCTACGTACTTAACAGCTTTTAGCGTCGGCAGATCGTTAGGACCAGGAAGCTGGTAGTCGATGACCGCGGTCTTTGCTCCTATGTCGTAATCGATATCAAACTCTTGAGGGAAATAATCCGGATACCGAGAAGTCGACAAAACCAAATCTATGTACTCCACGATAGCTTCGTGATGCCGAGCCTCGTAGGCCGCGCGCTTTGCATCCACTGATACGTTGGTAGCGGCCTGCGAAACATGGAACTCACGCTTCAGAGCCTCCCAAGCTTCAACTTCGTGTGCGTGGATTGAATAAAGATCGCGCACCTTTTTTTCATGGGCGGTAATGGCTACGGAATGAATGCACCGGATATTAGCGATCTCTTTTTTCCACGCGATCAGATCATTCGCTAATAACCCGGCCTTCTCCTTCTGCAAGCGCGCTTTGCGTGACGCAAATAGTATGTCTAGAAAGCCAAGCTTCGGCTGATATTTGGTGTCTGCCTGCTGTGGCTCTCTAGGTAGACTTAGTAACGCTGGTTCTGGTGGGGATTTAGCGAGCTTTGGTTTCGAATCGGGGAAGCTGGTTTTGTCTTTCAGATTCTCCCAATCGACCCTATCGTCGACCTTAAGGGTTGCGCGGAGAAGAGAAGACAAAAGTTCCAACTCTTGCTGCGCGTCCGCTGTGCGGTCGGCTGCTTCGGACTTACGTTCTTCTTGCTGGCGTTTGCCGAGCGCGCGTTCGGTGCGCTGCTGCTGGCGAGCATCGATTTCCACCCACTTTTGTTGCCACTCCTCGACTTGAAGTTTTGCCTTCAATTGAACTATGGATTGACTGTCACCTCGGATCAGTCGATGTTTCTTGAGGCCGTCATGCCATAGATCTTGTGTGTAAGTGGGTTTTCCGCGAGCGCTGAAGCTCACATCGTAAGCGAATGGCCAAGTCATCTTGCTGTGAACGGAAATCCTTAAGACCATCGTGTCCACTTCAACTCAGGTGGACACATGAACACTCCAAATCCAGAACTTCGAATTCCAGCGGCCGGTCGTCGTCGTGCGCGCTACAGCGATGCATTCAAATCCCAAGTCGTCGCAGCCTGTCACGCACCGGGCGTCTCCAAGGCCGCAATCGCACTGGCCAACGGTCTGAACGCCAACATGCTCCGGCGTTGGGTAGTCGAATCTTCACAGGGCCGCGATAGCCAACTGGCCACTATCACAAAACCCTTGCCGCCAGCCCTAGCCAAGCCGGATTTCATACCCGTCAAACTTGCTCCGGCACCATCCGCCCAAGCGGCCGACATCCGCATCGACATCCAGCACGCCAGAGGTGCCATGCAAATCCACTGGCCCATAGCCGCATCCAGCCAATGCGCCCAGTGGTTGCGCGAGGTGCTGGCATGATCCGCATGGATGCC